>URLG01000001.1 GCA_900548535.1 Candidatus Segatella intestinihominis
CACCGGATACCAGACCCACATCCAGTTTCCAGTCGAATCCCTGTGGGGTAAAGATTGGCTCGATGCTCTTACCGATTCTGCCGATGTAGCTCTGCTCCTGCTGGGCCTGGTTGTCAAGTTCTTCATTGTGAGGGAAGTAGCCAAATGCCCAGACGATGATACTTGCTACAAGGATGATGCCTCCCATCTTCTTCAAGTACTGCTTACCCTTCTCCCAGGTGTGGCGACCTATCGCTTTCCAGGTAGGGAAACGGTATGGTGGCAACTCCATCACGAATGGTGTATCCTCTCCCTTCACCACAAAGCTGGCAAAGATACGGCTCAAGATGACAGCCATGAATATGCCCACGAGATAGAGCGATATCATGATGAGCGAGCGATATTGCAGTGCAAAGAAGGTACCGATGATCATGATGTAGATAGGCAGACGAGCCGAACAACTCATCAGTGGCAATATCAGCATCGTTATCAGTCGGGAGCGATGACTCTCGATGGTTCTCGTAGCCATCACCGCTGGCACATTGCAGCCGAATCCCATGATCAGAGGGATGAACGACTTGCCGTGCAAGCCCATCTTGTGCATCAACTTATCCATGATGAAGGCAGCACGAGCCATATAGCCCGAATCCTCCATATAGGAAATGAAGAAGTAGAGGATGAGTATCTGTGGCAGGAATACGATGACTGCTCCTACGCCGCCGATCACACCATCTACCAACATATCCTTCACAGGACCGTCTGGCATATAGGTGCTGATGGTCTCTCCGAGCCAACCTACGCCATCCTCAATCCATCCCTTAGGAACCTCGCCCAGCACGAAGGTGGCTGAGAACATGATAAACAAGAGGAGGATAAAGATAGGGAATCCTACAAACTTGTTGGTGATGACACGGTCGATGAGGTGCGTGATCTGATAGGTGTCCTTTGCCTTACCTGTCTCGTAACCTGCCTCTTGCAAGGCTCCGTGGATAAATCCATACTTGGCATCCATGATCGCTGTCTCGCTGTCTTCGAGTGTCTCTTCCTTCACACGCTTTGCCGCTTCGTCACGTGCAGCAAAGATTTCCTTTGCTGAGTTCAGATGGCTTACGTATTCCTCAGCATCCTTGTCATTTTCCAAGAGTTTGATGGAGAGGTATCGGGTGGAGTAGCGTTGGCGGATGCTGTCATCTGCCTTCAGGTACTTCTGGATATGTTCGATGCCATGTTCTATCTCATGTCCGTGGTTGATGTGGATATGGCGATAGTGTGCATTGGTTCCCTCACGGCTCTCATAGAGATTGATGATAGTCTCGAAGAGCTTGTCTACGCCTCTACCATTGGTGAAGACGGTAGGAATCATGGAGAGACCAAAAAGCTCGCCCAGTTTGTCGTAGTCGATGTTGTCGCCACGCTTCTCGGTCTCATCAAACATGTTGAGCGCACAAACCATGCGGATGTGCATGTCTATCAACTGGGTAGTGAGGTAGAGGTTGCGTTCTAAGTTGCTGGTATCAATTACATTGATGACGATATCAGGGGTGTGCTCTACCAACTGCTTGCGCACATAGAGTTCCTCTGGTGAGTAAGCGGAGAGGGAATAGGTACCTGGCAGGTCCACGAGGTTGAACTGATAACCATTGTATTCGGCATGTCCCACCTTGGCATCCACGGTTACACCGCTGTAGTTGCCCACACGCTCATGTGCTCCTGATGCAAAATTGAAGAGGGAAGTCTTGCCACAGTTAGGGTTGCCCACCAATGCCACGTTGATGACGTGGTGCAAGCGGTCAGCCTCCTGCTCGGCAACGAGCATCTTGTCTCCCAATGCCTGCTCGTCAGGTTCCTGACTGTCCACAGTTTGAGATTCGTTTACTTGTTCTCTTCCTTCCTCGTCAGCCTTATTGAGTTGGGCATTGTGCTTGGCTTCGTTCACAGAGACCACCTCGATATGGTCGGCCTCGCTGTGACGGAGAGATACCTCATAGCCCATGATTTTATATTTCACAGGGTCTTGGAGTGGGGCATTGAGCAATACATCCACCTTTTTACCCTTGATGAAGCCCATCTCGATGACTCTCTTTCGGAAGCCACCGTGACCGGAAACCTTGACGATAACGCCACTTTCTCCTGTTTTGAGTTCAGATAATTTCATATACTGTTATTATTCTTTCTTTTTAGCTGCAAAATTACAAATAAATCTTTGCAACTGGGTAGTAATGATGTTATTTAAAATAAAAATACCTAGAAATGATGAGGAGTTCACCATATCTAGGTATCTTTATCATTATTTGTGATGATGCCTGGGTAGTCTATACCTTATTATATATATAGGGCATCACATGTTCTGAGCTTTACAAGTTTCTGCCGTGGCAGTTCTTAAACTTCTTGCCGCTGCCGCATGGACATGGGTCGTTAGGACGTGGCATGCGCTCTGCACGATATGGGGTGCGGTTTACCTCAGCTCCCTCACGGGTATCTTGGTTAGCTGCTGCCTCCTGTGCTGCACGCTCAGCGTCGATGTCAACCTTGCTCTCTACGTAGTTCTGCTGTGTTGGCTGCTCTGGCGCAGCCTCCTGTACAGGCTGTTCCTGCTCCATCACTGGAATCTGACCACGCATCAAGATGCTAGCGATACGATCGTACATGTCATTGATCATGGCATCCCAGATCTTGGCACTCTCCAACTTGAAGATCAACAATGGGTCCTTCTGCTCGTAGCTAGCGTTCTGTACAGAGTGGCGAAGCTCATCGAGCTTGCGGAGGTTCTCCTTCCAGTCATCATCGATGATGTGGAGCACTACCGCCTTCTCAAATTCCTTCACTACGTTCTTAGCCTCGCTGGTGTAAGCCTCTTCCAAGTTGCAAGGGATGTTGTACATACGCTTGCCATCGGTGAGAGGTACCATGATGTTCTTGTACATCTGACCCTGGTTCTCGTAAACCTGCTTGATGATAGGGAATGCAGTAGCCTGGATGCGATCTGTCTTGCGCTTGAAGGCTGCCATTGCTTCCTGGAATGCGCGCTCTGCGAGATCCTCACGGCTGCCGTTCTCGTACTCGTCCTCTGTGAATGGAATCTCCATGGCGAGAATCTTCAAGAACTCTTCCTTGGCACCTGCGAAGTCGTTGTTGTTGACGATGTTCAATACACGGTCCCAGATGATGTTGGCGATATCCATGCCGATACGCTCACCCATCAAGGCGTGGCGACGCTTCTCGTAGATAACGGTACGCTGACGGTTCATCACGTCATCATACTCCAAGAGATGCTTACGGATACCGAAGTTATTCTCCTCTACCTTGCGCTGAGCACGCTCGATACTCTTAGAGATCATTGGGCTCTCGATACGCTCACCATCCTCGAAACCGAGACGGTCCATCACCTTGGCGATACGCTCGCTGGCGAAGAGACGCATCAACTTATCCTCCAATGATACATAGAATACTGAAGAACCTGGGTCACCCTGACGTCCGGCACGACCACGCAACTGACGGTCTACACGGCGGCTCTCATGGCGCTCTGTACCGATGATGGCAAGACCACCTGCAGCCTTCACCTCAGGAGTCAACTTGATATCGGTACCACGACCAGCCATGTTGGTAGCGATGGTTACGGCACCCTTGCCATTTACAGAGCGACCTGCCTCGGCTACGATCTGAGCCTCCTGCTGGTGCAACTTAGCGTTCAATACATTGTGAGGGATATTGCGCATCTTGAGCATCTTGCTCAGCAACTCAGAAATCTCAACGGATGTGGTACCCACCAATACTGGGCGACCAGCGTCGCGCATCTCTACGATCTCGTCGATTACGGCACGATACTTTTCACGGGCTGTCTTGTATACACGGTCGTCCAAGTCCTTGCGGGCGATAGGACGGTTGGTAGGAATCTCAACTACATCCAGTTTGTAGATGTCCCAGAACTCACCTGCCTCTGTACTAGCTGTACCGGTCATACCAGAGAGCTTGTGGTACATACGGAAGTAGTTCTGAAGGGTGATGGTAGCGAAGGTCTGTGTGGCAGCCTCTACCTTAACATGCTCCTTGGCCTCGATAGCCTGGTGCAAGCCATCGCTCCAGCGACGACCCTCCATGATACGACCTGTCTGCTCATCCACAATCTTTACCTGACCGTCCATGACAACATACTCATCGTTGTTGTTGAACATGGTGTAAGCCTTCAAGAGCTGCTGCAAGGTGTGAACACGCTCGCTCTGTACACCATAGTGAGCCAACATCTCGTCCTTTTTGTCGAGACGCTCCTGGTCAGAGAGGTCTGTGCGAGCTTCCAGCTCACTCATCTCTGTGGTGATATCAGGCAATACGAAGAGTTCCCTGTCGTTTACCTGCTTAGCCAACCAGTCTGTACCCTTGTCGGTGAGGTCGGCAGAATTCAATTTCTCGTCTACTACGAAGTACAAAGGCTCCACAGCCTTAGGCATCTCACGGTTGTTGTTAGCCATGTAGAATTCCTCAGTCTTCAAGAGACCAGCCTTGATACCTTCCTCAGAGAGGTACTTGATCAATGGCTTGTTCTTAGGCAATGCCTTGTAAGAACGATAGAGTGAGAGGAAACCCTCATCGAGCATCTCCTGGTTCTTGGTGTTGGTACCCTCGGTAATCTTCTGCTTAGCCTCGGCGAGTAACTCAGTGGCCTGCTTGCGCTGTACCTCATAGAGACGCTCTACCAATGGCTGGTACTGCTCGAACATCTGGTCGTCGCCCTTAGGAATTGGGCCAGAGATGATCAATGGAGTACGGGCATCATCGATTAAGACAGAGTCAACCTCATCGACGATGGCGTAGTTGTGCTGGCGCTGTACCAAGTCGCTAGGGTTGGTAGCCATGTTGTCACGCAAGTAGTCGAAACCAAACTCGTTGTTGGTACCGAAGGTGATATCTGCCATATATGCCTTGCGACGCTCATCAGAGTTAGGACGATGTTTGTCGATGCAGTCTACAGAGAGACCATTGAACATATAAAGAGGCCCCATCCACTCAGAGTCACGCTTAGCCAAGTAGTCGTTCACGGTTACAACGTGGACACCGTTACCTGTCAAGGCGTTCAAGAATACCGGGCAGGTACCTACGAGAGTCTTACCCTCACCAGTAGCCATCTCGGCAATCTTACCCTGATGCAAAACGACACCACCGAAGAGCTGTACGTCGTAGTGAATCATTTCCCACTTCATATCATTGCCACCGGCTGTCCAGTGGTTGTGATAGATAGCCTTATCACCATCGATGGTAACGAAGTCGTTCTTTGGATCAGAAGCCAACTCGCGGTCGAAGTCGGTAGCGGTAACTACAGTCTCCTCGTTCTCAGCGAAGCGGCGAGCGGTATCCTTTACGATGCTGAATGCAGTAGGCAATACCTCGTTGAGGGCAACCTCATACTTGTCGAGTGCTTCCTTCTCCAACTTGTCTATCTGGTTGAAGATGCCTTCACGCTCATCGATAGGAGTGTCCTCAATCTTAGCCTTGAGTTCTGCTATCTTAGCTTTCTCCTCCTTGGCGTAATCTTGTACGTACTTTTGGATTTCCTTTGTTTTTGCACGAAGTTCGTCATTGCTCAAGGCCTTGATATTAGGATATTCTGCCTTGATTTTCTCTACGATTGGCTGGATCAACTTCATGTCTCGAGTTGACTTGTTGCCAAACAATGACTGAAGAATTTTGTTAAAGTTCATTGTATATATTTATTTTATTATTATTCGAAGTTTATATCATTTGTGTAAATTGCTTGCAAAGATACAAAAAATATCTGAAAATCAGCAATCATTCCTTAATAAATGCCTATTCTCTGAGTATATTCTTTGATTTCCCTTGCATTTTGTCCTGTTTTGCCTATGTTTGATAGGCTCAGGCGTTGGGTCCTCGAATAACAATGCTGCCGTATGGCGCACGGTATTTGTGTGCCACTATGGGATAAAAACAAATATAATGCTGGTAATCTGTCAGTATGTCATGCTCCTCGGCAGGCAATGTGGCCGAAGAGAGGTGATGCCGGTTGATGGAATCCTCCTCTTCCGTAGCCTGCTTGATGGCCTTGAGGGCACAGAGGATGTCCTCCTCCAATGCCTTCGCCTCCGGTTGCTGGATGAATTCATCGTAGGATATATCCGTGAGCGCAAACTTCAGCGCCTGCTGATAAGTCTGCGCCTCCATGCCAGTTGCCGCCAAGACAACCAAAATGGCTGTGATATATCTGTTTACTAACATCTTATGTTTTGTTTTTGTTCAAAAATATTTCTGGTTGAGCCTCTTTCTTTTTCTAGTTGAGTCTCATGTTATTTTGTGTTGAGCTTCTTCTTGTTGGCTCTGTATATTTTCTTGAATACGAAAGCCTGAAGTCCAAATTTGCTGTCACCCAAATCGAGTAGGGTAGACTTCACTGCATATCTCGCTAGCAAAGATAATGCCAAAAGGTTCATGCCTTCTGCATAGCTCTGCCATATCTGTAGAAGCAGTCCGGTGATGAGCATCAGTCCCCATACCTCGTAATAGAGTGGCAGTTTGCCTTTCCTCATCTGCTTGCTAGCCTGCCATACAAAGATGAGGTTGAGCGGATTGAGGATGAGTATCTGGAAGTTGATCTGTACCGTAGGATGCTGCGAGAAGATCATAGCCAAGAGGATAAGTCCTGGCAATCCGGTCAGGGTGAGCAAGATGGTGTCAATCCACCAGAGATTCTTTCTGCTGTATATCTCAAAGATGCATACCAAGATAACTATCAGCAAGATGCATGCTCCTATCTCATTAGGTGTGATGCAGTCTTCTGCTACCTTGGCTTCGTGCTGAGGCTCTATGAGATAGCAGGTGCTGTCTATCAGCGTGATATAGTCGCTGGAAGCTACGGTTTGTGCCCCCATAGGTGTTGCTGATTCCACAATGTCCTTTCTGCCTTCAGTCTTAAAGTCTTTGCTCAAGTTGTCGGGCAGAAACTCCCATTCTCTTTTGTCCAAGCTTCTGTCGGCTAGGGCACCCAAGAGTAGGTCGTTGCCAAATCTAGCCCAGCGGTGGTCTTGGTTTAGCTTGTGTATCTCCTGTCGATAGGTGCTGTGGGTATTGACATCCGAAAAATTGGTTTTATCGTATCCGATGCTTGTCAGCACCATTTCACGGGCTCTTGTCGTACAGTTGTCATAGAAGAAGTTGTAACGATAAGTCCTGTTTTCAGGCTTGTCGTTTTCGGCGATGGCTCTCAGAATGTTGAGCTTTTCTTCTTTGGAGAGTCTGATGCGCTGTTGGCGAACCCATCTTCCTTCTGCTGCATATTCGGCAAGGAAGTCGCTCATCGGATAGATGCCTATCTGATAATCGGTCAAGCCGAAGACGAAACGGAGAATGAAAAAGCTCTGTCGGAAAGAGAACATGCCCCAGTTGACGGCGACATCGCTATGGTGTGCCTTGTCTTGGATGCGGAGCGCGGTATGTCCATAATACGACCATACCTCTTGACCAGGACCACAGGTCAAGAGGGATATGTCAACGGAGTCGAGCCACTCGGTGGCTTCTTCGTTGGCACGCTGATTCTGTTCAGGGATGTCAGTGCTCGGATTGGCTACTGGTCCCTGTGCCATCACTAAAGTAGTTAAATTGGTTAAAATAACTGCTAAAATGACTCTAAAAATATACTTAAATCGTTTCACGATGCAAAAATACCTTATTATTTTGGATTATCCTTCTTTTTTCTAGATTTTTTTTAATACTTTTGCACTCTGAATACAAAAATGAATAAAAAAGATAGATGAGAAAGCTTATTTTGGCAACCCTCTTGTTGGGTTCGGCTCTTTTTGCAAGTGCCCAGAGTGGCACCAATTCTCCATATAGTCAGTATGGTCTAGGCGTGTTGTCTGACCAGACTTCTGGATTTAATCGCGGCATGAATGGCGTGGGACTTGGTTTTCATGAGCATAACCAGGTCAATTATCTCAACCCTGCCTCTTATGCCTCGCTGGATTCTCTTACCTTCATCTTTGATGCTGGAATCTCCGGACAGATTACCAACTTCAATGAGAATGGAGTGAAGAAGAATGCCAATAACTCCAACTTCGAGTATGCAGTAGCTGGTTTCCGCTTGTTCCGTCATTTGGGAATGAGCTTTGGTGTCGTGCCTTTCACCAATATCGGTTATGATTATTCATCTTCCGATTGGGTGAACAATGATAAGGATGCTTATTATACCAACACTTTCCATGGTGAGGGTGGCTTGCATCAGGCTTATGTGGGTGCTGGTTGGTCGCCTATCGCAGGATTGTCTGTTGGTGCCAACATCTCGTATGTTTGGGGTAGCTATACCAAGTATATCACCAATAGCTATAGCAATTCTTACTATAAGACATTGACCCGTACTTATAATACCCAGGTCAATAGCTATAAGATAGACTTGGGTGTGCAGTATACCTATCAGATAGATAAGAAGAATGCCGTCACAGCCGGTGTTACCTTCTCTCCAGGTCATAACCTCGGAGCCTCTGCTGATATGAACATCATCTCTAATAATACGCAGACCAATACTTCGGATACCATTCCATTCTCTATTGGCAAGGCTTATAAGTTGCCTACCATGATAGGTGTGGGTTTGATGTGGAATCGCGACAACCAGTGGAAGGTGGGCTTCGACTATACCTTGCAGAAGTGGGGCAGCCTGGGCTATCCTACCTTTGAGGATAACAACGGCAAGGGTTCTTACTACCTGAAGGATGGTGTGTACAAGGATCGCAGCAAGTTCAATCTGGGTGCGCAGTATTGCTACAGCGAGCGCAGCAGATCTTTCTTGAAGCGCGTGGCTTACCGTGCTGGTATCAGCTATGCTACACCTTATTATAAGGTAAATGGCGTAGACGGACCTAAGGAACTCTCAGTGAGTGCTGGTTTCGGTATTCCTATCATCAACTCTTACAACAACCGCTCTCAGCTCAACATCAGCGGTCAGTGGGTAAAGAGTTCTGCCAATGGACTGATCAAGGAGAATACTTTCCGCATCAACATTGGCTTCACATTTAATGAGGATTGGTTTAAGAAGTGGAAGATGCAGTAATCTTGCATCAGTAAGAATGGTGCATCTACTCTCTTGCGCGTATATATAATAATGTATAGGTTAAGAAACTTTTTTTTCATCGGTGTGTTGATGTCTATGATCTTGGTGGGATGCCAGGACCAGGTGGAGCATACGGCAGCTGCTATCCATGCCAAGGATTCGGTTGCCATGATGACGTCGTATGGTGTCAATACGTTGATTAGCGACTCTGGAGTCATCAAATACCGCATCGTAACGGAGCGTTGGGAGGTAAACACCAACCGCAATCCGTCACGTTGGATTTTCGATAAGGGCGTATTGCTGGAGCAGTTTGATGAGAAGTTTCACATCAATAGCTACATCCAGTGCGATACTGCCTATTACTTTGACCAGCAGCGCATTTGGAAGCTCTATGGTAGGGTGAGAATCCTGACCAAGGATGGCTTGCGATTCTCCAGCGAACAGCTCACTTGGGATGAGAACAAGCATGAGATTTCTAGCAATGTGTTCAGTAAGCTGGTTACCCCTGAGCGTACGCTTCAGGGCTCTCACTTCTGGAGTGATGAGCGAATGACCAAGTATTTTGTTAGCAATACCAAGGGTAGTTTTGAGCGTGGCGATCTCTCTGGAGGTGGCGGTGCTACTCCTGCCGCTCCTGGCGATACGGCAGCCCAGCAGGCACCTATCCGTCAGCAGGCTACACCTGTGAGGGCTAATACAATCCCGATTATGCATTAATCGTAATATATTATAAATCATGGATATAGATATAAGTCTTATCGTGGGTATTCTTATCACAATGGTGTTTTCTGCATTCTTTAGTGGAATGGAGATAGCCTTTGTCTCCTCTAACCGCATGTTGGCTGAGATGGATAAGGAGAAGAATGGACTTACTCAGCGGTTGATTTCTTTGTTTTACAATCATCCCAATGGCTTTGTCAGCACCATGCTCGTGGGCAACAATATTGCCTTGGTAGTGTATGGTATCTTGATAGCGCGTCTTTTCGACAATACGATATTCCGTGGCATGGATGCTGCCTTTACGGTGCCAGCTGATACTATTTTGTCTACGCTTATCGTCTTGTTTACAGGCGAATTCTTGCCCAAGACGTTCTTTAAGGCTAGTCCTAACCGACTGCTTTCTTTCTTCAGCCCCTTGGCTTACTTGTGTTATGTCATCTTGTGGCCTATCAGTAAGTTTAGTACTTTCTTGAGCAAGATATTGCTGCGCTTGATGGGTATGAAGATGGATGCTGAGGCTGGCGATGAGGGATTCTCCAAGGTAGACTTGGACTATCTGGTGCAGTCGAGCATCGACAATGCTACCAATGAGGAGGATATTAATGACGAAGTGAAAATCTTCCAGAATGCATTGGATTTCTCGGATACGAAGGTGCGCGACTGTATGGTGCCTCGTACGGAGATACAGGCTGTGGAGAAGAATACCTCTTTGGAAGATTTGCGCCAGAAGTTTGTGGAGAGTGGCAATTCCAAGATTATCGTTTATGAGGAGGATATCGACCATATCATTGGCTACATCCATAGCTCCGAACTCTTCCATAATCCTAAGCATTGGCAAGACCATGTGCGCTCTCTGCCTTTCGTGCCAGAGACCATGCAGGCTCAGAAGCTGATGCAAACCTTCTTGCAGCAAAAGAAGTCGCTGGGAGTGGTAGTGGATGAGTTTGGCGGAACCAGCGGACTGGTTAGTTTGGAAGACATCGTGGAGGAAATCTTTGGCGATATAGAAGATGAGCACGACTCGGCTAAATATGTGGCAAAGAAGACCGACGATGGTGATTATCTGCTCTCGGCAAGACTGGAGATAGACAAGGTGAACGAGATGTTCGACCTGGAGCTGCCGGAGAGTGATGAGTATATGACCGTGGGTGGTTTCATCCTCCATGAATATCAGAGTTTCCCTAAGCTGAATGAGGTGATCAAGGTAGGTAATTTTGAGTTTAAAATCATCAAGTCTACCTCTCGAAAAATAGAGCTAGTTAAGCTCCATATCATCAAATAGATGGGTGGAAAAGAGTGAATAAAGTGCCGTAATCACGCTTTTTTCACTCTTTTTCTTATTATTCACCAAAAAAGATACTGAAAAATTCCCGATTCTCGTATTTTCTTTGTATTTTTGCAGTCAATTGGCTGCATTCTGTCTGTTGAGGTCAGCTACTTCTCCACAGTGTGCATCCTTATCAAGAAAAAAGAAAATAGAAATAATAATGATTAAAACGTAATGGCAGCATTAGGAACAATTAGAAAAAGAGGTGTCATTCTGGTATGTATTATCAGTTTTGGCCTCTTCGCCTTCATTGCCGAGGAAGCTTTCCGCTCTTGCGATTCAGCAAAGAACAATGAGCGCCAGCAAATCGGTGAGGTGCTAGGCGAGAAAATCAGCGTGCAGGAATTCCAGAAGCTCGTTGATGAGTACACAGAAGTTATTAAAATGCAACAAGGTCAGGAGAACCTTCCTGAGGAGCAGATGAATCAGGTGAAGGACATGGTTTGGAATAGCTATGTACAGAACCAGATTATCGCCAAGGAGGCTAGCAAGTTGGGCTTGACAGTTACAGACGCTGAGCTTCAGGACATCTTGAAGACAGGTACCAACCCAATGCTTCAGCAGACTCCATTCGTTAATCAGCAGACTGGTCGTTTCGACGCTACTTCTCTCCAGAAGTTCTTGGCTGATTACAAGGCTCAGAAGGCTAATCCTTCTGCTAATCCTCAGATGATGGATCAGTATGAGAAGATCTTCAAGTATTGGTCATTCATCGAGAAGACTCTCCGCCAGCAGACTTTGGCTCAGAAGTATCAGTCATTGCTCGCTCACTGCTTCCTCTCTAACCCTGTAGAGGCTAAGATGGCATTCAAGGAGGAGAACGAGGAGAGCCAGATTCAGTTGGCTGCTTTCCCTTACTCTGACATCCAGGATGACAAGGTACAGGTTTCAGAGAGCGACTTGAAGGCTAAGTATGATGAGCTCAAGGCTCGTTTCAAGCAGCCTGTTGAGAGCCGTGACATCAAGTATGTTGACATCGAGGTTCAGGCTTCAGCTGCCGACCGTGCAGCGCTCAACAAGGAGATGGCTGGCTTCCACTCACAGCTTGCTGCTGCAGCTGATCCTTCTGAGGTAGTTCGCAAGTCTGCTTCTACCGTAGCTTATCTCGGTATCCCTGTTAGCAAGGACGCTTATCCACAGG
This sequence comes from Candidatus Segatella intestinihominis, assembly GCA_900548535.1. Classification (GTDB taxonomy): domain Bacteria; phylum Bacteroidota; class Bacteroidia; order Bacteroidales; family Bacteroidaceae; genus Prevotella; species Prevotella intestinihominis. Next base: position 12,214 of record URLG01000001.1, read on the forward strand.
ACATCGCAGCTCAGCTCGACTCTATGGCAGTAGGTTCTACATCTGCAGTGAAGGTGAATGCAGCTGACAATACTTTGAATATCGTGAAGTTGGTCAACAAGCAGCAGTTGCCAGATTCAGTTCAGTATCGTGTGATCCAGGTAGCAGCAGCTTCTGTAGCAGAGGCTAAAACCAAGGCTGACTCTATCAATGGCGCTATCGCTGGTGGTGCTGACTTCGAGGCTATCGCTAAGAAGTATGGTCAGACAGGCGAGAAGGCTTGGATGACTACTAAGCAGTATGAGTACGCTCAGACAATGGATAAGGACAACAAGGCCTTCATCAACACATTGAATACTGCCGCTGTCAACTCTCTCAACGAGCTCCAGCTCGGTCAGGGTTACGTAGTTCTTCAGGTACTCGACCGCAAGGCTATGGTAGAGAAGTATACTGCAGCTGTAGTGAAGAAGCCTATCGAGTTCTCTCAGGGCACATATCGTACAGCTTACAACAAGTTCTCTAGCTTCGTAAGCGCTAACCAGAAGGCTGAGGATCTCTTGAAGAATGCAGCTTCTAATGGTTATAAGGTACAGGAGTTGAAGGACGTTACCACAGCTACTCACTATGTAGCAAATATCCATGCTACTCGTGAGGCATTGAAGTGGATCTTCGATAGCAAGGAGAATGAGATTTCTCCATTGTATGAGTGTGGTGACAACAACCACTTGTTGGTAGTAGTACTCGATAAGATTCATCGCATTGGTTATCGTGACTTGAGTGATCCTCAGGTGAAGGAGATGATCAAGGCTGAGGTTATCAAGGACAAGAAGGCTGAGATGATTGAGGCTAAGGTAGCTGGTGTGAAGAGCATTGCTGCTGCTAAGGCTAAGGGTGGCAAGGTATCTTCTGTTAATCAGATTACATTCGCAGCTCCTGTATTTATCGCAGCTACTGGTGCTAGTGAGCCTGCTCTCTCAGGTGCTGTTGCTGCAACCAAGAAGGGTGCTTTCGCAGCTCACGCTGTTAAGGGCAACGCTGGTGTATATCTCTTCCAGGTTACTAACAAGTCTAATCGTCCAGTTAAGTTTGATGAGAAGGCTTACGAGCAGAAGTGCCGTCAGAAGGCTATGCAGTATGCAGGCAACTTCATGAACGAGCTTTACATGAACGCTCACGTAGTGGACAACCGCTACTTGTTCTTCTAATAACTGGTTAGATAGAATCAACTTTTAAGTTTATACATATATTATGAGGTGTGTTCCTAGTTGGAGCACACCTCTTTTTTATTGTTGTCTATTATATTACCAGAGGGTAGCATAGGTTCTGTTGTGCGTGGCTAGGCTTTAACGGAGTGCAATTGACTAGTTACTGCCTATGGTCTGGGCTTGGACAGGTGCTTGCAGTACTGGGACAGCACACTGGCGGCATAGGTTACAGTGGGCTGTCAGAGGCTTTTAGTATCTTGAAAGTGGCAAAAAATAAGGTGTAATCCATCGAATATCGAGGATTACACCTTATTATATATAGGGCTTTCTTAATGCCTTATTAAGCGTCTGATAGCCTTATCCGCGGCTCCACCAGTGTTTCTTCTTAGGAGCCTCCAGCTGCTCGCCATACTTCTGTTTCAAGATGCGGCGATAGCTGGTGTTGTGGGAGATAATCTGATAGATCTCGCCCCAGTCTGGAAGACCACCGATGCCACGGTCGTCGATAAACCAGTCTGCCTTTAGCTTTCTAGAGAAGTGGTTGTTGCACTCTAGGCTCTCCTCAGGATAGTCCTTATTGACTGCCCAGAACTCTACGCCACGCTCTCTGCACCATTCTACTGCCTCGTCCAAGAGCTTGCCTTCACGCACGCTCCAAAGAATCAAGCGGTGATGGTCTTTGATCAGCATCTTCAATGTCTCGGTAGCGAATGGTAATTCGGTACCAATCTTTGGGTACTCATGTGTTACGATGGTACCATCGAAATCTACTGCTATTGTTGCCATAATCTATTTCTAATCCTTTTATTGTTCCTGTTTACTTCTTGATACTTGTATCGTTGGCATTGCCATAGTGGCTTTTGCTGTAGTTGCCATAGCTGCCATACTGACCGTAAGAGCCATACTTGCCGTACTTACCATACTTGCCGTATGAACCATAGCTACCATAGTTGCCATACTTGCCATACTTGCCGTACTTACCTACGCCATAGTAGAAGCTGTGTTTCTTCTTAGAGAGGTCTACACCATTGAGAACCAAGCACATGTTAGGCAACTTCTTCTCGTTGTTCAGACCATTGATCATGCCGAAGCTTGCCTTTGGGGTATAGTCGGCACGGCAAACGTAGATACAGAGGTTGGCAAGACGACCGAGCTGCAAACTATCATTAACCAAACCTACTGGAGCTGTATCGAGAACCACGTAGTCGTAATGCTCCTTGAGCTGATTGATGATGTCGTCAAGACTCTTGCGGGTAACCAACTCACCTGGGTTAGGAGGTACAGGACCTGCCATCAGCAAGTCGAGGTGGTCATTGACACCTGAAGAAAGTATCTGCTTCTGGATGTCGTCCCATGTATTGTTGTCGTGAATAATCAGGTTGGTGATACCATTGTGGTGGTTGTCTATCTTGAAGAGCTCAGCCAATCGAGGCTTACGGATATCAAGACCCACAACGATGACCTTCTTGCCCAGCAATGCCAATGAGATGGCTACGTTAGAGGCGACGAATGTCTTACCCTCACCAGAGGTGGATGATGTAAACATCAGTACCTTTTCGCCTTCCTTCATAATGAACTGGATATTGGTACGCAATCCACGGAAGATCTCTTCCATAAGGTTGTTGACGTTCTGGTGAACCACGATGTCGGCTCTACCCTTGGCAATATCGCTAGCCACTGGGATATCGGAGATGATAGGGATGGTGGTCAACTTCATCACGTCCTCATGGCCCTCAATCTTGTACTTGAAGAACTCGATCAAGAAGAGGATACCGGCTGGGATAGCCAAGCCGAGTACCAAGGCGATGAGCATGATGATAGGTGTCTTAGGACTCACCTTGCCCACCAATGATGGAGCGTCGATGACCTTACCCTTGTCGGCTGTAGCTGCCAGGGAGATGGAGTTCTCCTCTCGCTTCTCCAGCAACATGAGGTAAAGACCAGACTTTACTTCCTGCTGGCGGCCTATCTGTGTCAATACGCGCTCTTGCTCTGGTGAGCTACCTATCTGGTTGGCATACATCGCAGCCTGCTTGGCTATGCTATTGCGCTGGATCTCCTGACCCAGACGAGCCTGGCGCATGGCACGCTTGATAGATGCAGTCAAGTCGTCCAACTGGGCCGTCAATGGAGTGACGGTAGGAGAGGTCTCGCTGGCGCTATGCAAAAGCTGATTGCGCTGCAAGGCTATCTTGTTATACTCATTGATGAGAGAAGTAGAGCTCTCATCGGTCAATCCTACATTGGATGGGATAGGCTGATACTTGTTGCCTGGCTCGTTCATGTACTTGCCAAGTTCCTTGAGCAATTCCACCTGGGTGTTAGCCTCGTTCAACTTCTGCTCAAATTCGTCAGCGTTCTGCACAGAGGCTGTGGCATTGATCTTCATCTCCACCATGCGGTTGCGCTTCTTGTAGCTTTCCAGCTGGCCTTCGGTGTTGCCCAATTCGGCGTTAATCTTCTCCAAGCGGTTGTTGATAAACTGCTCGGTGCGATAAGCTATCTCGTTCTTATCCTCATTGGCCTGACGGTTGTATACCTTGATCAAGGTGTTGAGGTAGTCTACCGAGCGCTGAGGGTCTTCATCATTCAATACCAATTCTGCGATGGTAGTAGTCTTGGAAGTCTGGCTCACGGTGAGGTTCTTCACATACTTGTTGGCAGCCATCTCTGGAGATACGATGACAGCCTTGATGCCCTCGCCATCTTCTAGCTTGAAGCCCTTGTTGGCAGTGAGCTGGATGTTACCCACACGGGTGTTGATGGTGGCAGGCAGCCCCTTGATGGTCTTTTCAAACTTCACAGGGTCCTTCTCGTATGTGAAGGCGTCGATAGGCACAAAGTAAGAACCTGTTACCTTATATGAGTTGCCATCTCGCTTGATGATCATCTTGATAGGGGAGTTCAGTCTCTTGAGGTGCTTGAGATCCAAGTCTACGTTGATCTCCTGCTCCTTATATACCAATGGGTCCTTGAATGTACCCTTGTGGTAGTAGCTTACGTATGCCTTCATATCGTAAACTGCCTGTTGAGCCAAGTCGTGGGCAGAGAGAATCTCTATCTCATTATCGATACCATTAGAGTTAGAGATAAAACCAAGGTTGGCCGCATTCTGAATCATGCTGCTACCCATGCCTCGACGCTTGCTGTCATCATCGTCCTTAATCAAAACTTTGGTTGTAGACTGGAACTGTGGTCTTGCGTATCTCAGATAGACATAGCCCATTCCGAGACATACAATGAGCGAGAGCAGAAACCACTTCCAGTTAAGGATGAGTGTGGCATAAATCAGCTGGAAGTCAATGGATGACTTCTCTTCCTGCTCCTGAACTGCACCTTCCAATTCTAAGTTCTTGTTTTCTTCCATTATTCTAATGTTGTTTTTTACTACGCTTTATTAATATAAATATGTAAGTATAAATGATAGATATCTTCTTATTTGCCCTCAGCCAATGCCATGAGGTACTGACCATAGCCATTCTTAAGCATTGGCTGGGCTATCTCTTTCAGTTGTTCCTTGTTGATCCATCCTTGCTTATACGCTATTTCTTCGAGGCAAGCCACCTTCAGTCCCTGTCGCTTCTCGATGACTTCGATGAATGTGCTGGCTTCCGAGAGACTATCGTGAGTGCCCGTGTCGAGCCAAGCGAATCCTCTCTGCAGGGTTCTCACCTTCAGGGTCTTCTCCTGGAGATAATGCTGGTTCACGCTCGTGATTTCCAGTTCACCTCTGGCACTAGGCTTGATGTTCTTAGCCACCTTCACCACACTGTTAGGGTAGAAGTAGAGCCCCACTACTGCATAATTGCTCTTAGGGTGCTCAGGCTTCTCCTCGATGCTAAGGCAGTTGCCATCCTTGTCAAATTCAGCCACGCCGTATCGCTCAGGGTCGTTTACATAGTAGCCAAATACGCTGGCTTGTCCCTCTTCGGCAGCTTTGACGCTTTCCTTAAGCAGACTGGTAAATCCAGCTCCGTAGAATATGTTGTCGCCTAAAACCAGGCATGCGTTGTCGTCTCCGATAAACTTCTCACCGATGATGAAAGCCTGTGCCAATCCGTCGGGCGATGGCTGTTCGGCATATTCAAAGTGTACTCCCAACTCGCTTCCATCTCCTAGGAGACGTTTGAACCCAGGCAAATCGTATGGTGTGGAGATAATCAAAATCTCCTTGATACCAGCCAGCATCAATACAGATACAGGATAGTATATCATTGGTTTGTCAAATATCGGAATCAGTTGCTTACTGATACCTTTTGTGATAGGGTAGAGTCGCGTACCCGAACCACCGGCTAAAACGATTCCTTTCATATCTTCTCGTTATATTATATATTATAATGTATACATTCAAAAACAGTCTGTCTTGTCGACGAGTCCTGCCATTAGATTATCTAATTCTTTGATTGGAACTCAAAAATTTACTAATTAATCGGGGCAAAGGTACTAAAAATAATTGAATATGGGAAAGAAAAGGCATAAAATCTGTGTTTTTACAAGAAAAAAAATGTTTTCGGCGAAAAAATCACCCTTTCGTTTTGATATTTTGTGAATTTATTGTATTTTTGCAGAACATTTGAGAACATTAAAGAATTAAATTAAAAATAGGAATGGGAATATTTTCAAAACTATTCGGCAAGAAAGCCGATGATAAGAAGGTAGGCGGTATGGAAGATTACATGACTTTGGTGCGTGTATATTTTCAGGCTGCCTTGGCTTCACAATTAGGTATCACCAATCTCGCCATGTTGCCAGACTTGCGTGTGTTTAAGACTAGCTTGCATGTGCCTACTGTCAACAATCGATTGGGTATTGGTGAGAAGGCTCACGTGAAGAAAATGATGAAGAACTTGTATCAGACAGAGGACAACTTCTTCAAGGAAATCGACTCTAGCATTCGCAAGAATTGCCAGAAGTTGCAGGATGTCAACATCTATCTCATCCAGTTCCAGAACTTCACTCAGGACTTGATGATGCTCATGGGCAACTTGATGAAGTTTAAGCTCCGCTTGCCTAGCTTCATGAAGAAGTCTTTGTATAAATTGACTGCTCAGACCGTGGACGATATCTTCAATAAGAATGACTTCAGCGATGCCAGCGTATTGAAGACCGTCTTCTCATTGCGCCAGTTCAACAAGCGCTTGGGCTTTAGCCAGCAATGGGTAACTGACTTCACTTTCCAGGTATTGATGTTGGCCAAGAAAGAGCCACGTCCATCCGACGAAGATGTGGAGAAGGCTAAGCAAAAGATGGGTAAGTAAGACGGAAAAAGGGTGTATGTAACAAGAAATACACCTAAAAACATATAAAAAATGGAAGAATATTTGTTTTTTTCAAAATATTCTTTTAAATTTGTAGCCAAAAACAAAAGAACATGAGTGCTAATGAGAAAACGATTAATACGTTTGCCACGAGAGTAAGGCAGATGATTCTCAAGTTTGAGGAAATCAAGCAGGAGAATACGGAGCTTTATGCCATGGTGGATGAGCGTGATGCCAAGATTAAACTATTGGAAGATAAGTTGACTCAAGCACAGCATGACTATGACAGTCTGAAGATGGCGAAGATGATGACTATCTCGGATGCCGATATGGAGGCAACGCAGAAACGCATCGCTAAGCTCATCAGAGATGTCAATAAATGTATTACGCTACTGAGTGATAAATAAATCGGAGCGATGGCAGATCAGACACAAGACAACAAGTTGCATATCAGATTGCACGTCTATGATACCGACCTCTCGGTTACCATACCTAGAGAGGACGAAGAGTATTATCGTAAGTCAGCTAAGCTGATTGACGATAGGGTCAACACATACACAAAAATCTTCAAGGGTCGCAAGAGCGACAAGGAAATTTTGTATATGGCACTCTTGGACGTGGCTTTGAGTTATGAGAAGGTTTTGGACAGCAATGATACCAAGCCTTATGACAATGTCCTTGAGAAACTGACTGCTGAGATAGAAGATGCCTTGAAGAAATGATGGCACTCCAGTAGCATAGCGGACAAGAGATATTCATAAATATATATATAAATAATGATAGCAATACTTATAGCAGCCCTGGTGGCTCTCGTAGTGGGAGGCGTAGCAGGGTATTTCATTTTCCGTTATGTCATTAAGGGAAAATATAATGAAATGATTGAGGCTGCCCATAAAGAGGCAGAAGTAGTAAAGGAAAAGAAGTTGCTCGAGGTCAAGGAGAAATTCTTGAATAAGAAGGCTGAACTCGAAAAGGAGGTTCAGCAGCGCAATTCTCGTATACAGCAGAATGAGAACAAGCTGAAGCAGCGTGAGATTTCGCTCAACCAGCGCCAGGAGGACTTAGGTCGTCGCAAGCAGGAAGTGGAGCAGAATCAGCAGCGTGTAGAGAACGAGAAGAAGCTCCTTGCCGTAAAGCAGCAGGAACTTGACAAGATGCAGAAGCAGGAGCAGGCTAAGCTGGAAGAACTCTCAGGCTTGAGTGCTGACGAGGCTAAGCAGCGCTTGATAGAGAGCTTGAAGGATCAGGCTCGTCTGGATGCAGCTAGCTATGTGAATGAAATCATGGACGATGCTAAGCTCAATGCTAACCAGCAGGCTAAGAAGATCGTAATCCAGACCATTCAGCGTGTGGCTACTGAGACTGCCATCGAAAATTCTGTCAGCGTGTTCCATATCGACAACGATGAGGTCAAGGGACGTATCATCGGTCGTGAGGGTCGTAACATCCGTGCCCTTGAGGCAGCTACCGGTGTAGAAATTGTAGTGGATGATACTCCAGAGGCTATCGTCATCTCTGCCTTCGATCCTATTCGCCGTGAGGTTTGCCGTTTGGCTCTCCACCAGTTGGTAGCCGATGGTCGTATCCACCCAGCTCGTATCGAGGAGGTGGTAGCTAAGGTGAAGAAGCAGCTTGACAATGAGATTATCGAGACTGGAAAGCGTACAGCCATCGACCTGGGTATCCATGGCTTGCATCCAGAGTTGATTCGTATCGTAGGTAAGATGAAGTATCGTTCTTCTTACGGTCAGAACCTTTTGCAGCATGCTCGTGAAACCGCCAACCTCTGTGCTGTAATGGCATCAGAGCTCGGCTTGAATCCTAAGAAGGCTAAGCGTGCAGGTCTCTTGCATGATATTGGTAAGGTGCCAGATGAGGAGAGCGAATTGCCTCACGCTTTGTATGGTGCCAAGATAGCTGAGAAGTATAAGGAGAAGCCAGATATCTGCAATGCCATCGGTGCTCACCATGATGAGATGGAGATGAACACTCTGTTGGCTCCAATTGTACAGGTTTGTGATGCTATCTCTGGCGCTCGTCCTGGTGCTCGTCGTGAGATTGTAGAGGCTTACATCAAGCGTCTGAATGATCTTGAGGCTATCGCCATGAGTTATCCTGGTGTAACCAAGACTTACGCTATCCAGGCTGGTCGTGAGCTTCGTGTCATCGTAGGTGCTGACAAGATGAACGATGAGGAGAGTACAAAGCTCTCTGATGAGATTGCAACCAAGATCCAGAATGAGATGACTTATCCTGGTCAGGTGAAGATCACCGTGATTCGTGAGACTCGTAGCGTAGCTTACGCTAAGTAATGAGGATATAAGTTTGGAAATTTGATTTCCTCTTAAAAAATAAGTTTGAAGTTTAAATTGTCTTTCCTCTCCCGATAGGTTGGGGAATGTATTATGATAAAAGCCGCCCTCGGAAGAGGGCGGCTTTTTCTGTATCATAGCCTATTGTCTGATAATTCTTAATTCTTAGTTTTAAATTCTTAATTCTTAATTAAATCAAGCATACGAGTGCATACCGGTAAGGAAGTAATTTACTCCGAAGTAGGTCATCACGATGCTCAGGAAGGCTAGTGTGATGTAGATGTGGTAGGCGAGATGCTTGCGGAAGACAGGCAGGCTCTGGGTGTGTACCACCACCGCATATATCATAAAGGTGATGAGTGCCCAAGTCTCTTTGCTGTCCCAACTCCAGTAGTTGCCCCAGCTCACGTTAGCCCAGATAGCACCGATAAAGATACCAAATCCCATGCAGGTGAGGGCAGGGTAGAGGAACACACGGCTCAATGCCTGGAGTTCTTCGCCATGGGAGCGCATGCAGATGCCCATGATGCCGCAGATAAATGTCAGTGATAACAGAGCATAGCTCATCATGATGATGCTTACGTGCATACTCAGAAGAGGACTATTCAGTACAGGCATCATCTGTCCAATGGCTGGATCCATCTGGTTGATATGACTTACGAGCAGGAAGAAACCTGAGAGCAAGAAGCCGAATACCATCACCAGTCGGATTCTGAACTGCATGAAGATGGCTATCAGCATCACAAACCATGCCACTGTGAGCATACTCTCATAGCCATTCGACATCGGTACATTGCCACTGATAATCCATCTCAATACCAAACCGAAGGTCAGCGCCAAGAATGATACTACCAACAGAATAGGCAAGGCGATGTCCAGGACTTTCACTTCTCTCTTCTTCGTCATGCGATAGATGGTATAGAAGAGGGCGATGAAGCCAAGCGTGAGGTTTACCATAAAGAGCACAGTGGCAAAAGGGAAGGCATTGTTGATGCGCTCCGCCTTGTACTGGGTGCTGGATGGCAAGGAGTTGCCGCCGCTTATCTGCTGATACTTCTTCATCTTGTCGAAGAAGACGTTCACTCTGTCTATATTTCCTGCCTTTACGTCGCCATAGAGCAAGGAGAATACGTTGGTGATATAGAGTGCATGCTGTTTTTCTACAGCGTAAGGCAACTTATCTGTTGGTGAGAACCAAGTGGTGGTTCCTGCCTTGATAAATGGATTCTCCTTGGTGGCACGCACGTTCTTTGTGAAAGTATAAGGCAATACCTTGAGTGATACACCGCGGCGCAGATCCATGATGAGCTGTATCTTGCCATCAATATCTCCTGCCTGCTGATGGAATTTATCTTGCGCTCCATTATAATATTCCTGCACGTATTGTCCGATGGTGTAGCCGCCCATATCCTTATTGAAGAACTGGCTGACAGAGCAGTAGTCAGGCAGATTGAGCGTAGATTTCAGTTCGCCGCTCTTCACCTTGATAAATGGTTCTTTTGCCCATTCATCTCCATAGAATATCCAACCGCTCAACACCTGTTCGGCAGTCAAGCCCTTGTAGCTTCTAGCGCCATATATCTTCTTGCAGAAGTCGAGGGCGTAGGTCTGAACGGGACAAATACGGTCGTTATAGAGTATATTCAGCTCTCCAAACTTCTCTGCAGTCTCCTTAGGAAGCACCGCATGATCCAAGGACCCCGTTTCGGCTGCTTGCAGATTGCCCACACTCAGTAGCAAGGCAAGTCCCAATGCTCCTTTCTTCAGTAGAGGATTGGCAAGGAGCTTGCGATAACCGCCCTTAGGATCCAAGAGCATCCAGATGAGCGAGAGGAAGAGTAGGGCATAACCGGTATAGGTAACAGGTATGCCAAATGGATCGGCATTGATGGCGAGCACGCTTCCCTTGCCGTCCTCATCGTATGATGACTGATAGAAGCGATAGGAGCGATGAGAGTAGATATTGTTCATCGATACCAGTCCCTCGCTTTTCTCATTGCCATCCATCACGGTGAATTTGGAGGAATAGTCGGCTACGGCTTGTGTGCCATCGTGCATCTTCGCCTCAAAGTCTTGCAGGCAGAGCGAGAAAGGCAGCTTTTCTTCCTTCATTCCCTCGCCATCATCGCTCGCCATGATGTAGCTGTTGGTAGGCTGACCCGTGCGCAGATGTATCATGCCTCTTTTAGCGGAGAGATGAGTAATGAGTGCGCCAGTCAAGATGATGATGAAGGAGAGGTGGAGAGCCCATGTGGATGCTCGTTTCACCTTTCGCTGGATGATGTAATAGATGCCGAGAGCTGCCATCATAGCCCACATCAGGATAAACCACCATGCCCCATAATAGTGGACATGTACATAATTAGTGCCTTGGCTCTTTTCTACAATCGTGGCTACAGCCATACTGATGAGCACAAGGACGTAAAGGGTGAGTATAATCTTTTTTATCATAACCGAATGATTGCTTTTGTGCTGCAAAGTTACAACATTCTTTTGATAATCTTGTCTCTTTTTCTGAATTCTTTTCTTGCTTTCGTGTAGACATAGAAAAACTGCAAGTCGCTGAGGGCTTGGCAGCTTTTTATGTATGTTTATATTGTATAACAAATACGACTTTAGATGGCGTTGATGAATGCTACAACAGCATCACGGTCAGACTTGCTTGCATTGTAGAAGTTGACGGCTGAATTGTATGCATCGCTACGCTTATCGTAGCAGTGCCACATGATTGCCTCAACTACATTGCGGGCACGACAATCGTGCAAACGATCATCTGCGCCTGTCAACATGCTTGAGAGACCACGACCCCAAAGAGGTGTAGTACGACACCAACCTGTACGAATGTCGTTTGCCATATAGAGACGGTGCTGAACCAAGTCGGTGTATGGGTAGATGGTCTGGTTAGGATACTTTGGCAACATGGTGCTAGGATCCTTACCGATGCTCTGGGCGTATGCCTTGATAGAGTTGTCTACCCAATAGTTATCTGCGCCAGTCTTCCAAGATGGTTTGTGGCATTGTGCGCAACCCCACTGTGTGAAGAGTTTCTTGCCTTGCTGTACCTCGGCATTGTCGAGATTACGTGCAGCAGGAACAGCAAGACCACGGTGCCATACCATGAAGTCGTAGTAATCTTTGTCACTCATCTCTTCCTCACCATTGTAAGGAGCACCCTTCAAGAGATACTTCTCGAAAGTCTCTTTCTTAGCGGCTGTATTACAACTCAAGAGTTCGTTTACACGGTTCTTGATGCCCTCGTCCGTTCCATCTGCATAGTATGGGTGGAGGATAGATGTTTCATCTGCACCATTTTTCTTGATGTAGCTGATAACGTTATCGTCCTCGCTCTGATACTTAGCCCAAGCAGGAGTGGTGTAGAGGTAGTGACGGTCAGAACGGGTTACATTGGTTATGTTCCAAATGGCATTGGCACCTGGACCATCCTGTAAAGAGGCACGAGTCATAGCATAAGTAAATTTCTTTACTCGCTTTGTGCCGTCTGCCAATGTATACCATGCGGTTGATGCCCAGTCGTTAGCAGCCTTGTCCCACATGCCAGGGTTTAAGTCTACGTGTTTTGCCTCTTCCTGATAAACCTTCTTCATTTCATCTTGGTCAATAGCATCAAGAAGACCTGTACCATAGATACCGATGGTAGATTCCAAGCGAACCTCATAATTGTCAGGCTTAGGATTTGTGTTGAAAGCAGATTTAGGAATGGTAACTTCTGGATATTGCAAAGCGAAAGCCTCTCCATCCTTAGGAAACTTCATCTCCAAGCCGCTAGGCATAGTGCTAACTTCTTTCCACTCTATCTTCATCTGCTTTTCATCGATTGGAGCGGTGAATGGAGCCATCGCCTTGGTCTGAGGCATACCTGTTACCTCAGAAATGTAGCTGTTGGCTGCGTATGCTTTGCCATTGGCATCAACTCCTGCAGTTGGGTGATATACTACGAGCAAGTAGCCATTTCCAAAGTCGTCACCAAGATATTGATTCTTGCGCTTGCCATGACCATAGTTAGGGTGGCAGTGGATACAGCTTGTGCGAACCCATGCTGGACCAAGACCCTTACGTGGTGCCTCTGTGATGGTATACAGGTGCTCGAAGAAATCCTCACCTTTATTGAAGTTGGTCGACAAACCTTGATTAGTTGTGGCTGGAGTCTCGGCTGAGTAACTCATGCCCTCGTCGGTACCAAGCTCTCCACCAGGATACCACTCAGAAGCATCGAAAACGTCATTACTTTTTCCAAACTGTGAGTTGCCATTCAGCTTGTCGTTGTTTACAACAGTGTCGTTGTCCGAACAAGATGCCATTGGCAAAGCTAGCAAGCCAAGCAACAGCATTTTGCTAATTCTTTGATAAATCATAATGTATTAATTTTGATAATAATGAATCTTTTTATTCCTATCGTATTATAAACGTATAATAGCATCTCACCAAAACATTTTTGGTGAGATGCTTGCTGTATATTAAACCTAGAAATTATTCTGGATTAACCTCGTCAAAATTCTTGCCCCAAACAGTACTTACGTACTTAACGAATGGGTAAGGCATACCACCAATCTTATTGATTGCGTTCTGGATTGCAGTTTCTACACGCTGACCCTCAGCAGTTGCATTGTCCTGGAAGAACTTGTGGAAGCTGTACTGAGCGTTAGAGCTTGTGCCGTTTGTACCACCATACCAAAGGTTCTCGATAGAACGGATGTTGTTCTGGAAGTCGAGGATAGAGTTATAGCTATATGGAGACTCTACATAGCTGATGTCACCAGTTTGGAATGGGTTTGCAATCTTAGCTGTACCAACCTCGTTGGCGATACCCCAGCAAGAACCTTCCTCCATAGAGAGAAGCTGCTGAACGGCTGCCTTCAAAGAAACAAACTTGCTTACAGATTTATTACCAGCATTCTTCATATTTGCAGCGTATGACTGTCCCTTGTCTGTCAAGTACGCAAGGCCTGCACCCTTTACTGCTGCGAGGCGAGTAGCATTAGGATTCTCAGACCATGCAACCTCCAACTCGTATACATGGTTAACAAGATCCTCGATTACTGCCTCTGCATACTTCAATTCCTCAGCACCCTTTACGTCAGTGAAACCTTTATATGTATCATTGCCCTGGAACTCTGCAACCTTTCTTGGCTGACCATCACGGAAGAGAATGAACTCAAGTGCGTGGAAACCAAGAATTGATGCATCCTCAAGAGCTTCATCGCTAAACTTACCAGTAGCAAAATAGCTGTGGAGAAGTGTACGGTTCAATGGCCATGAGTCGATATGTGGGTCGATATCAAAGTCGGAAGCAGCACCGCCAAGGAATGCCTCGCTCTTCTCCCACAATGCACGAGCTTCCTTGAATGCTGCACAAGCATTGTTGATGTTCTCTTGTGTCAAGTTGTTTGTATCTACGCTTTTAGGAAGAGCTTTGTGCAATTTTTCTACTGCGTCTGCTAAACCTTTGTATGTTGGCTGAATTGTATTGTCTACGGCGTTAGCGCATACATTCTTCAAGTAGGTCTCCTGATCACTTGACAAAGTAGAAATGTTTACTTTGGAATATGCTGCTCGTAAGGCATTGCACAATTCTTCGCAAGCATCCATCGCATCCTGGCCATAAGCCTTGTTTGAGTAATCTGAGTTGTCTGCAGGATCATCATTGCTGCTGCATGATGTGAAACCTAATGGCAACATGAAAGCTGCCATGAGCATTACTGCACTTTTAAATACCTTTTTCATTTTCTTATTTAAAATATTACGTTAATGATATGTTTGTTTTTGTCTATTTGAAATACCTTGATTAAGGAATTTATGAATTTAGAGGAACCAACCTTCGTAAGCTACACCGATATTGATAGCGGGCTCGTTGTTGTACTGGCTCTTCAAGAAGCGATGAGAATACTCTGCCTTGATAGCAATCTGCTTGATAGGGAAGTAGTTGATGCCTACTGCCATACGCTTCACATTGGTGTAATCGTATGCAGTATTCTTGGTCTTTGATGCGTATGGGTTGTAGTGCTCATAGCGGCCAAAGAGATAGAGCTTCTGATTGTCCTGACGGAGCTTTTCTATCTGTGAGAAGATATTGTAACCAGCCTCAATGCCATAGGCGAAAGCATTCTTGCTGACGAATGCTGAATGATGATATGGTGAAAGACCGTTCAGGCGGTTGGTGAAGTATTTCAACTGCTTTGCATCGCTGAGGTATCCGTAGTCTGCCTGTCCACGAACTATCCAGTTGTGGTCATTGTATGTGAAGTCAATGGCTCCGATAGCTACTATACCTTTGTATTTAGACTCTGCACCGTCTTTGTTGTTTGGATATGAGTTACCGATAGCATGTCCATAGTAACCGCTCAAACCGATGCGCAAGCCCTTGATGCTATAGTTGTCAATACGAAGAGCTGTACCATATTTTGTGGCAATCTCACCCTCAACGGGTGTGCCTGGACCTTTGTTAATCCAACCGGTGTTTGTGAAGTTGTCTGAGTTAAGGCCTGCTAAGAATTGCAATTCATAACGCCAGTCTTTGGTACGTCCCCAGAAACTAACACCTGTTTGATGCCATGTGCTAGGCAATACTGTGTTTTCGCCTTCTGGACGATAAACTGTAAAGAAGTTAAGAGGCTCATGATAAGCATTGTTCAAACCAACAGGAACAACGATGTGACCAGCCTTTATGTTTGCCCAGCAACCGAATGATTTCTGAATCCAGAACTGTTCGAGTTCAACCTCGCCACCTTTCTCAACTTCCTGTTCCCATTCGCCACCTTCTTCATCTTCTTTTTCATAGGCCATGCCTACGCCTCCGTGTTCGAACTCAATCTCTGTACCCATAGTCCAACCCTTACCGAAGTCATAACCTAAATAGATAACTGCATGAGGAATATCGAAACGACCGTGACTAGGGTCTTTCTTGTGCTCGTCTGCCAAGCTATAACGGCTTACATGGTCGCTATAGAAGTTGCGGCTCATAGCTACCTCGCCATAACCTCCTACGCTGAGGCGCTTGCCATTCACGTGCTGCATCACACTGTCTGCAGCTACTGTCTGTGC
Organism: Candidatus Segatella intestinihominis; assembly: GCA_900548535.1. Taxonomy (GTDB): domain Bacteria; phylum Bacteroidota; class Bacteroidia; order Bacteroidales; family Bacteroidaceae; genus Prevotella; species Prevotella intestinihominis. The sequence continues at coordinate 28,027 of URLG01000001.1, forward strand.
GCTAGCAGTTGTCAAACCAGCCACCAAGGCAGCAGACATCAATCCAATTCTTAAACTGTTCATCTTTATTTTGATATTTTTGGTTATCTTTTTATCTTTTTCCTTAATTCATATGAGGAAGCTTCTGAACGAGTCGGGAGCTGAATGAAAAAGAAAAGAGGCGCGGATATCTGCTTGCGGTCTCGACATTAGAGGCCTTGATGAGTCCTTAATATATAATGGGCTTTCGCAACCATTATGTAAGGGCTTTCGCAGCTCTGCCGCTCGGGCGTGGCAATCATCACCGCGCTCTTTCTCGATTTCGGGTGCAAAGGTACGGAGTTTTAAAATATCTTGCAATACTTAAAAGTTGGTAAACTTCTGTATCCTCATTTTTAGGTATTGCAGGTTTTAAAACTTTTTTGTAAATTTGCAGCCGTAAAGGAAACATTATGAATGTTCTAACATTTTAAGTACATAAGATGAAGAATCAAAAGATGTATGAAGCTGATGACAAGATGATCAGCATTATTCGCGACAATTACAATATTCTGCAGAGCCTCGGTAGCTTCGGTATCAACTTGGGCTTTGGAGATAAGACTGTGCGTGAAGTCTGCGAGGAGCAGAACGTTGACACCTATACTTTCTTGGCGGTGGTCAACTTTACTATCAATGGTTATAAGGAGTATGACAATGCTGACCGCTTGTCTTTGTCCACCCTGTTGCATTATCTCAAGGCATCGCATGCCTACTACATAGATTTCCAGCTTCCTTTCATTCGCAAAGAGTTGGTAGAGGCACTCGACGAGAAAGACAATCTGGCTCGCCTCATCCTCAAACTCTATGATGACTATGCACATAGCATCACCAATCACATGAAGTATGAGGAGAAAATGGTTTTCCCTTATGTTCAGGCACTTATAGATGGTAATGCCAATGCTACATTTGATATTGAGACATTCTCAAAGCATCATATTCAGGTGGATCAGAAACTGAAGGAGCTCAAGAGTATCATCATCAAATACTTGCCTTCGGATGGCTTGCATAATAATCAGCTCAGTGCCACCCTCTATGATATATATAATAATGAGGAATGGCTCACTCACCACTCTGAGGTGGAGGAGGAAATCTTTATTCCAGCCGTTAGAAATGAGGAACGAAAACTGCGCCAGAATGATGTGAGTGCTAAGATTTCTAGCATGATTTCTCAGGCTCCACAGAGCGACGAGCAGTTGAGCGATCGTGAGAAGGATGTCATTGTGGCATTGGTTCAGGGAATGACCAATAAGGAGATAGCCGATCACCTTTTTATCTCTATCAATACGGTGATTACCCATCGCCGAAACATCGCTCGAAAGCTACAGATTCACTCTCCGGCAGGTCTGACCATCTATGCGATAGTGAACAATTTGGTAGACATTTCATCCGTAAAACTTTAGTGGGTTTAGAACAAAATAAGTATTTCAATAAGATTCGATTGAATTTTTAAGTATTTAAACAAAAATAACAAAGCCTTCCTCGATGATTCGGGGAAGGCTTTATCATTGTTTCTAGGTATCTCTTTGGGAGAATCCTCATTTATGGGGATACCTATTATATGTGATTGATGTCCACATAGCCATGCATCACGGCATAAATGGTGAGAGCAGAGACACTCTTGAGCCCTAATTTCTCCTGTATATTCTTGCGATGAGTGATCACAGTGGTCAGTCCGATACAGAGTTGGTCGGCTATTTCTTTGTTGATTTTGCCTTGTGCCACGAGCGAAAGCACCTCGATTTCTCTATCTGAAAGTACTTTTTCCTGAGTAGGTCGAGGCATCTGTGGCAGATGTTCACCATGGGGATGCCCCGCATGTTGTAGGCTCAAGAGTTCCTTGATGAGCTTGTATTCTGGCACATTCACACAGAGGCAATGGAAATCTTGCAACTGCGAGTTGGGGTCATTGCTCAGTGTGAGCACGATGGTATGATGTACTCGGCTGCCCTCTGTGAAGAAGTTGCGGTGTGCCAAGACGACGTGCATGGACACGAAGTAGTGCATGAATCGTTCGAGATTCGACGACTCAAACTCCCCAAAGGTTCCGAATATGCTGATCTTCACCATGGGCATGGCACTCTCCAATAGGCTTTTCAGTCCTATGGCTGCAAGTGTATTGTTATCTACAATAGCTAACTCTGGCATAACATTTAGAATTTAACATTTTAATTACAAGAATGGGGTGAGCAACTTGGCTGCAAACCATCCTCTGAATCTTTGCCATCCGGTGCGCCACTCTCTCCAGTTCTTCTCGTTGAGCAAGAAACTGTCTGCCTTTTCTCCATCAAAGAGGTCCACGAGTTGCTGGGTGGTGCATGGGTCCACGATGACCGCATTTTCCTCATAGTCCCATCTCAAGCTGCGGGCATTGAGGTTGGCACTACCCACGGTGCAGAACTTGCCATCCACCATGATAATCTTGGTGTGGTGGAAGCCCTTGGTATACATCCAAACGTGGCATCCAGCCTTCATCAGTTTGTGAGCATTGTAAAATCCGCAGTCTGGAGTCAGTGGAATATCGCTCTTGGTGGATAGCATAATCTCTACCTTGACGCCTCGCTTCACGGCATTCTTCAGTGCCTTCTTTAGTTTGTGGCTCAGGGTGAAGTAGGGGCTGATGAGCTTGATGCTGTCTTTGGCATCATTGATGGCATTCACGTAGAAGTAACGGATGATGTCCTTGGAGATATGTGGCTCTCTGTTGATGATGCCCACCATCTTATGATAAGCTGTGGCTGTGGTGTCGGGCTTCAGATTCTCCACCAGATAGTCTTGCTTCTTGCATCGCCAGAACTCCGGGCTATGAACATTCTGCCCGCTTACTTTGTTCCACATCTTGAGGAAAATCTTCTGGAGGGTGTTCACCTCGCTTCCATCTATGCGGCAGTGCATATCATGCCATTCACCTACCACCTCTGTACCTTTTATATAATAGTCGGCCACGTTCATACCGCCTGTATAGGCTATCTGTCCGTCAATGATGACTATCTTGCGGTGGTCACGATTGAATACAGCATTGATCCAAGGAAACTTCATCGGCTTGTATTCATATATCTCGATGCCCTTGGCACGTATCTCCTTTAGATGTCGCTTGCGGAGCGGCTTGTTGTTGGAGGCATTGCCAAATCCATCATAGAGGGCTCTCACCTTGACACCTTCCTTTACTTTTTCGGCGAGTAAGTCGAAAAGCAAGCCGGCGATACTGTCGTTGCGGAAGTTGAAGTATTCCAAGTGAATGCTCTTCTTAGCCTGACGGATGGCCTGGAACATATCATCGAATTTCTCCTGTCCCGTCATCAGAAGTGTAACCGAGTTGTCGTGCGAAAAGCTCACGCCCTTACTGCGCAACTGGTTTACAATCAATGAGTCGCTTCTTTCAGAGAAAGAATTGCAGCCTTGTGCGCTACACAGCGAGCAAGACAACCATATAGTTGCTAATAATAATATGTATCTGAGTTTCATATCTTGTTAAATCATACATGCATAGTGGTCTACGATACCTTTCAGATGGTTGTCCTTGTCCACTACGAGCACCGTATGCACCTTGTTCTTGTGCATGATTTTCAATATCTCTGTTATCTTTGTGCTTGGGTGAACCACCTTAGGATTGGTGGTCATGATGTCGCTCACCGACTTGTTGAAGAACTCAGCCTGCCATTTCTCCATGGCTCGGCGGATGTCACCATCGGTAATCAAACCTATCACGTGGTTGTCTGCATCCACAGAGATGCCGAGTCCCAACTTACCCTTGCTCACATGGATGATAGCCTCACCCAGGTGCATCTCCTTAGGAATGATAGGCATATCCTCGCTGCGCATCACGTCTTCGGCTGTTGTTAAGAGACGCTTGCCAAGCTCTCCTCCTGGATGGAACTGGGCAAAGTCACGTGGCTTGAAGTGACGAACCTGCATCAAGGCTATCGCTAAGGCATCGCCCATGGCTAGTGCCGCTGTGGTACTGCTGGTAGGGGCGAGGTTGAGCGGACAGGCTTCCTTCTTTACCTTTACGGTGATGTGATAGTTGGAATATTTTGCCAATAGCGATTCTGGATTGCCTGTGATAGAGATGATTGGCACGTTCATGTGGAGCACCATAGGGATAAAGCGCAACAATTCGTCTGTCTGACCGCTGTTGCTGAGTGCCAATACCACATCTTTGTCAGTCATCACGCCTAAGTCGCCATGATATACATCCAGTGGGTTGATGTAGAAAGCGGGCGTACCCGTTGAGGCTAGGGTAGCAGCTATCTTGGCTCCCACATGTCCACTCTTGCCAACACCTGTCACGATAATCTTGCCCTTGCAGTGATACATCATGTCCACTGCCTTCTCAAAATTGTCGTCCATATATGGTATTTGGTCCAGAATGGCTTGTGCCTCATCACGCAAGGCTTGCTCGCCGTAACTTCTTATTGTTTGATCATCCATTACTTTAATAACTCTTCTATCAGTGATTCTAACTTATTTAATTCTAGCATATTGGCAGCATCGCTCTTGCCCTTGTCTGGATCAGGATGCACTTCGAAGAAGTAACCATTTGCTCCGAATGCCTTGGCTGCCTTGGCCATGGCTGGTACAAACTTGCGGTCGCCCACGGTCTTGCCGTCTCCTGCACTAGGACGCTGCACGCTGTGGGTGCAGTCCATAATGACTGTTGGCACAATCTCCTGCATGTCAGGAATGTTGCGGAAGTCTACCACCAGATTGTTGTAACCGAAGCAGTTGCCACGCTCGGTGAGCCATACTTCCTTGGCACCGCTCTCCAAAGCCTTCTCCACAGGATATTTCATGTCTCGTCCGCTCAAGAACTGAGCTTTCTTGATGTTTACTATCTTGCCAGTCTTGGCGGCAGCCACCAAGAGGTCGGTCTGTCGGCAGAGGAAGGCTGGTATCTGGAGCACGTCGCACACCTCGCCTGCAGCCTCAGCCTGATAGCTCTCGTGGATGTCGGTTAGGATGCGGAGACCATATTTCTCCTTGATGTCACCTAGCATTTGGAGTCCTTTCTCTAGTCCTGGTCCACGGAATGAGTGGATGCTAGTGCGATTAGCCTTGTCAAATGAAGACTTGAATATAATGTCTGTACCTAATTTCTGATTGATGCGTACAAGTTCTTGAGCCACTGTCTCCAACAGCTCCATCGACTCGATGACGCAAGGTCCTGCTATGAATGTTGCCATTATTTTAATTAAGAATTAATAATTAATAATTAGGCAAGCTCCTTTATTTCTCGTCTAGAGGAGCCTGCTTGATAGTAATCTCACGTTGTGGGAATGGGATTTCGATATTGTGCTCATTCAGTGTATCGTAGATGCACTCCATAATGGTGGCATCGTCGAGAGCCTGGGTGAGTACATTGACCCAAACCACAATCTTCAAGGTAATGCAGCTATCGTCGAAACTCTTCAGCAATACCTTCACTCCCTTTTCCTTATAGATGCAGTCCAGCTTGGACAGTTCGTCAACGAGCAATTGCTTTACTTGCTTCACATTGCTGCCGTATGCGATACCAACCTCCAGTGCATCAAGCTCATAACCATGATTCTTGGTCATGTTCTTGTAGTTCTTGGAGAAGAGCTGGGAGTTCTGGAATGCGATGACCGAACCATCAATGGCTTCCAGCATGGTAGAGGTATAGCTGATACTGCTCACTCTACCACGAGTACCATCACAGATGATATAGTCGCCCACCTTCACACGTCCCATCATCAGGGAGATGCCATAGTAGATGTTCTCCAGGATGTCCTTGGATGCAAAACCGAGACCAGTAGACAAACCTGCGAAGATGGCGAGCAACCAAGACTTACCAACCTGGAACACGCTGAGGGCTATCATCAGCCAGATGCCCCATACCAATACCTGCAATACGTTCTTGAACATCACAATCTTGGAAGCTGCCGATGTAGGGTCGGTCTTCTCGAAGTGATGGCACATGAAGTCTACGGTGGTTATGTTGATATAGTTGAACAAGAAGTAGAGGCAAGCCACCCATGATACACTATAGAGTGAAGCGGTGAAGTTGGTGGTATGGATATAGTTCTTGTTGAATATCATCCAAGTTGTGTCGCTCATGTTGAATACATCTGCCGCCCAGTAGATGGACACGATGAATGAGAGTACACCCGAGATAGGAAGGAGTACCTTGTATACAAATCGGTAGCCCCATTTCTCAGTGATAGCCTTGTTTGCCAAGCGCTTACGCTTGGAGTATACGCTGAGCCAACCCTCCACACAAGTGATGGTGAGCACACAAGTGAGCTGCATCGTCCACCAGATGATAATCTGAACGGCAAGCAGCGTAAAGCCCACCCATGCACAGATGGTGCTCAGGACAAATACGGCAAGCGAGATGTAAGCGTATGTCTTATCAGTACGCAGCACCTGGTCGTGCTTTCTGCCTATCACATTCCACTGCCACAGGGCGCAAAGCAACAGGATAGGAGGGAATATGAGGTTGACCAAGTCATTTGGTATCAAAATGATACGGAATACGATGACGATAAATCCCACCAACATCAATGGAGAGTAGATGCGGAAGGTATTCTTGATCTTGTCGTTGCTCACACGCAGCAAGATAGATACCAAGATAACACCTATCAACCAAGCAAACTCTACCAGCAACTGGCTCGCCATGATAACGAAGTTCTGCTTGGCTATCAATCTGATAACACCCAGTATGGCTGCGAAGGTAATGATGGTCATCGCCATGATGATGCAAGGACGCTTCGCCATGAAACTCTCCTTGATGCTCTCGAAGAAACCACGTTTCACCATCATGGTGATGGCAAAGCGAATCACGAAGAGATTGATAAACACGGAGATGAGTCCATAGAAGATGATGATACCAAAGAGGATACCAATGATACGCACATCCCATTGCGACATCATGCCGGGCGCAGGCTTGTATTTCTCTGACATAGAGGCTCTTGCCTCTCGATAGTTCATACCTAGATTGCGCAAGATGTGCAGGTAGTTGTCACCTCCATTGTTGAAGATGCTGTTCTGTATGTCACCATAGCGGCGGTTGGCATAGTCGTTGAGCGCCTTCAACTTCTTGTCGGTACGGTCGTAGGCTTGCACATACTGCTTCAGCTGTGTCTGCTTCTCCACCAACTGTCGGCGGATGTTAACCGCCAACGTCAAGTCCACGTTGCGGTTCACCTGCGCCTCATCGCTGAGGAACATGGTGTTCATGCCATAAAGATAGTTGATCAGCGAGTCATATCGAGCCACCTCAGTATCAGTCTGTTTGATCATATCGCGGAAAGGCACTGCCTTCGACTTAAACTTTCTGAACTGTTCGGTAGCCTCATGGCAAGCGTATGTCATGTCGAAGATATACCCATTGCGCTGCGAATAGAGCATGATGGGGTTTTGGTCAGCTTGCTTCACGATGCTGATCAATTCCTTGATAACGGCTTGTTGTTGAGCCTTAGCCACCTTGTTCTGTTTCTCCAAATCGATGTGATAGTTGGTCAACTCCGTACGCAGCATATAGAGCGTAGTATCGAGGTTGGCCTCCTTGAGCACAGCATTACTTGGCAGCACGAATGCCACCATCAGTAAGATAAGGATGTATAACTTCTTTTTCATAACTAGTCATTTTGACTGCAAAGTTATTAAAAATTCGAGAAAAAGCAAAGAGAAAATCACCTTTTTTTATAGAATAGCCCTGATAGAAACGATTTTTTCACTCTTCCTTTGTGTTTTTCCTCCAAATCTTTTGTCTTTTTCATTTAAAATGATTACATTTGCAGCATCAAGCGGATATGTTATCCATTGCTTCAGCAGTAATTCATAAAAAAACAGATACAATGAAGAAAATACTCATAGCAGACAGTGGCAGCACCAAGACCGACTGGGCTTTGGTGGACGAGCAGGGTGGGGTAATGATGACCAGCAAGACGCAAGGCATCAATCCCATCCATCAGCAAGATGCCGCTATCTTAGATATTCTATGTCGTGACCTCGTCCTTGCCGAGCAGCCCCAAGAGGTATACTTCTATGGCAGCGGCGTTACCGAGGCGATGAAACCTCGCATGAGATCCTTGCTCCAGCAGGCATTCCCCGAAACCAAGGTCTTTGCCGAAGGCGACATGATTGGAGCGGCGCGTGCCCTCTTTGGCGATCAGCCAGGCATCGCATGCATCTTGGGAACGGGAGCCAACAGTTGTCTCTATGATGGCAAGCAGATTGTGATGAATACCCCACCGCTTGGTTACATCTTGGGTGATGAGGGAAGTGGGGCCGTATTGGGCAAGCAGTTCCTCAATGGCATCTTCAAGGGCAGCCTTCCATCCTCCTTCAAGGAGAAATATCTCAAGTGGTCTGGTCTGGATTATCCCACTATTATTAATAAGGTATATAGAGAGCCACTGGCAAATCGTTATCTCGCCAGCATCTGTCCTTTCATCTCCCAACAATTGGAAGAGGCAGACAAGTATGAGAATGGCAGCGACCAACTAGCCGAGGTGATGGCACTCTATCGCATGGTGCTGGGATGCTTCAATCTCTTCTATAAGAACAATCTCACACCTTATATTAATTATGTGAATGTGAGCTTGGACGACATCAGTCAGTTGGATTCAGGAGTGAAAGCATGGGATGGCAGCCTGGGCGGGGTTCCTCCTGTCGGCTTCGTGGGCAGCGTGGCGCATTACTTCCGTTCGCCACTCACCTTGGTGATGCACGATGAGCATCATTTGGAGATTTCCCAGATTTTGCAGGCGCCAATGGCGGGCTTGATAAAATATCACGCAAAATGAGCAAAATATGCACTGAAACGTTAAGGCAAGAAAGACTAACACTTTCTTGCCTTTTTCTTCACTTGTAACATTTTGTGTATATAAATGTAACATATTGTTACATACCTATAGCGGAAAAAGTGTTAACTTTGCACTATAAAACTAATAAAGACAATAACTTTTAAAAATAGACTGAATGAAGAAAGTAGTTATGATAGCATTGGCTGTAGCTCATTTTGCCTTTGCTGGTGCTCAGGTAAAGCCTGAGAATCCTAAGATGGTTAAGATGGGACTGACGGCTACTGAGTTGGCTCATTATATGGCTCCGGGTGTGAATCTTGGTAATACCATGGAGGCTTGCGACTGGAACGACGTGTTTACCAACAACGCCGGACTGAAGTCGGAGACCTCTTGGCAGAGTTCCAAGACTTCGGAGGCTTATATCGCTAGCCTTAAGCTGAGAGGATTCAATAGCCTGCGCATCCCTTGTAGTTGGGCGGCGGGTCATCTCCTCGACAAGGAAGCGATGAGCATCGACCCTGCTTGGATGAATCGCATTCAGGAAATCGTGAACTATGCCTTGAAGGCTGGTCTCTGCGTCATCATCAATGAGCACTGGGACGGCGGATGGATGGAGCACGATGCCTTTACCGACAAGGTGAATGTGGCTGAGCGCAAGGAGATGTATCGCAAACTCTGGACCAACATCGCCAAGGCTTTCCGAGGTTATGATGAGCGCGTGCTCTTCGGTGCGCTCAATGAACCAGGTGTGGGCGGCGCAAGCCCAAAGGCTGAGGGTGAGATGCTGAACCCAGATAGCAAGGAGTTTGCTGATAGATTACTGGAGTATGAGCAGGTGTTCATTGATGCCGTTCGTGCTACTGGAGGTAAGAACGCTAAGCGTGTGCTCATCGTACAGGGACCAAAGACTGAGATAGACTTGGCTGATAAGGACTCTTATGATATTACTCGCCTCAAGGACAAGGCGCAGCATCGCTTGATGGCTGAGGTTCACTTCTATGATCCATATATCTTTACCCTGATGGATAAGGATGCCGACTGGGGCAAGGTGGCTCTCTACTGGAAGGGACACGCTCCGGCTGATGACCAGGGCAGAACCGTGAGCACCATCTGGTACAACAATCAGAATGTGGATGCTTATCAGCATGTGACCAATCAGCTTCAGAAGATGAAGAAGAAGTTTGTGGACAAAGGCTATCCTGTAGTCATTGGCGAATATGGTGCCAATCGTAAGGACGCAACCATCTATGGCGGCAATCAGCAGAAGCATGATGAGAGCATGATGGTATGGTATAGCGTGGCAACAGCCGAGATGATGAAGGCGGGGCTCATCCCTTACGTATGGGACATCAATGTGCAGCCTCTGCCTCACATGACTCTCTTTGATCGCAGCAAGACTTCGGTTTCTGATTCTTACATCTTCAAGGGTGTGATGGACGGAGCTGCCGAGGGCATCGAAAGTTTCAAGAAAATCTATCCTCAGCCTTAAAAAGCAGTGGAAATTGTTAGTATAGAAATAATAATATGTATAAAGGGCAAGAAAGTATCATGCTTTCTTGTCCTTTTTCGTTATCTTTGCACCCTAGATAGAAATCTAAAAATAATAATCTTATAAATCAATTTATTATAGATGAAGAAAATATTCGTTTTATTGATGATGGCTTTGGCTACTACGTGTAACCTCTTGGCGAAGTCCAACTTCGTGCAGGTAAAGAACGGACACTTCGTTCGTGACGGCAAACCTTATTATTATGTGGGTACCAACTTCTGGTATGGCGCTATCCTCGGTTCGGAAGGACAGGGTGGCGACCGCAACCGACTCTGCAAGGAGCTGGACAAGATGAAGGAGATGGGCATCGACAACCTGCGCATCCTCGTGGGCTCTGATGGCAAGCGAGGGGTGAAGACCAAGGTTGAGCCGACGCTGCAGGAAGCTCCGGGCGTTTACAACGATACGATTCTTGCCGGTCTCGACTATCTGCTGATGGAGATGGGCAAGCGAAAGATGGTGGCCGTGCTCTATCTGAACAACTCCTGGGAGTGGAGTGGTGGCTACGGCTATTATCTGGAGCAGGCAGGTTTGGGTCAGGCTCCCCGTCCTAACGAAGATGGATATCCTGCCTTCATGAACTTCGTCGCCAAATATGCATCCTGCGAAAAGGCGCATCAGCTATTCTATGATTATGTGAAATTCATACTTACGAGAACCAACAGATATACAAAGAAGAAGTATAAGGATGACCCGGCCATCATGTCATGGCAGATAGGTAATGAGCCTCGTGCTTTCAGCAAAGAGCAGTTGCCTGCTTTCGAAAAGTGGCTGGGTGAAGCGAGCAAACTGATCCGTTCGCTCGATAAGAATCATCTGATTTCTATCGGTAGCGAAGGCAAATGTGGATGTGAAGGTGAACTGAACTGCTGGGAGCGGATTTGTTCCGACAAGAATGTGGATTATTGCAACATTCATCTTTGGCCATACAACTGGAGTTGGGCGAGAAAAGACCATTTGCTGGAAGATTTGGGAATCTCCTGCAAGAACACAAAGGAGTATATTGATGAACATCTTGAGGTATGCGGACGTATCAGGAAGCCATTGGTGATGGAGGAGTTCGGCTATCCTCGTGATGGTTTCTCTTTTTCAACTTCTTCTACAACAGAAGCACGTGATGGATATTATAAGTATGTGTTCAGTCTTGTTGGCGACAATGCTGCATCCGGCGGTTACTTTGCCGGTTGCAATTTCTGGGGATGGGGCGGTTTTGCCAATCCTAAGCATGAGCAGTGGCAGGTGGGCGATGACTACACGGGCGACCCTGCCCAGGAGGCCCAAGGCTTGAACTCAGTCTTCTCTTCCGACAAGTCTACCCTTCAGGTAGTCAAGACTCAGGTGGATAGAATGAATCGAATCGGTAAATAATATAGCTTATGCCAAGATAACAAGGATCAATCACCTACATAGAACGAGAGTGTAAACTAAACGGTGTCAAGCTACAATAAAAGTAGTTTAACACAGTTTAGTTTACACTCTCGATGACTATAGTCAACCGATTGTCTCACTATAGTCAACCGACCTGCGTAGCTTGTTCTTTCACCCTCTTCTCCTAAGCTTTCCACCCAGTTCTCCAGTCTCTTTCTCCCTCTGTTCCTTTGTCTTTTCCTCTGCTCAGCCTATCTCTCCACCTTCTTCTCCTCCTTCCTTTCTTTCTTGATATGGGCACCGAATGTGCTCTTTTGGGTGATTTCATGTAATTTTTAGTCAAAACATATACTTTTATGGTATTCTCAAGGAAAAAATGATAACATAAAAAAAGATCTTTAATTTAAGCAACTTTTGAGCCTTGATGTAATCAACATCTACAACTCTATTAAATCAATATCGTTCATGATTTTCTTTTTATTCATTATATGCTTTCTGCATAGCCTCTACTACGGTAGGGAGAGTCCACTGAGGTACGGTGCGGTCAGTGCCATCGAAGATGCTCATCCAGTAGAATGTGGCTACGCCGTATGCCTTAGCCTGCTTTACGATGTCGGCAGCTTGGTCGGCGGCAGCTTTCTTCTGCGCATCAGTGCTCTTCTTACTAACACTTGTGCTTCCGTGTGTACCATATTCACCGATGATGCAAGGAATGCCTTTGCTGATAAACTTATTGTTCAAGCGGGTGAACATGCGCTTGATTTCGTTGGTGCAAGAAGCATTCCATGAACCTTTTGCAAACCAATCCCATGGAGCGTATGTATGAACCTCTACAGCTATGTGACCTTCCACCTTGTCGGTAGGGATGGTGAGATTGTTGAGTACATCGTCACCATTAGCTGCGGCGTAAGTATTGACAATCAGGTTGCGAGTAGCGTTGTTGCCACCAGTGGCACGAACTGCATTTACGAAGCTCTGTGCATATCCATTCAAGCCCTTGTAGCTGTTGGCATTCTTAGGAGCGTTCCAGGTGTTGCTGGCATCGAGCATCTCGTTATAGCCCTCAAATAGCAAGTGCTGGTCATAGTTCTGGAAACGGGTGGCAATCTGTGTCCAGAGATACTCAAACTTCTCCTTGTTCTCCTTGTAGTTGGCTTCGTCAGCCTTAATCCAGTGCTTTACATCATCATTGTCAGCACCTGTATCATGGTGAACATTCAGGATGCAGTACATACCGTTATCAATCACGTAATCTACGATTTCCTGAATGCGGTTCATCCAAGCCTCATCTACAGTTCCGTCAGCTTTCATGTGCTGGAACCAGGTAACAGGGATGCGGACAGAATTAAAACCGTTCTTCTTCAGGAAATCTACCATCGGTTTGGTGGTAGGAACCTGTCCCCAAGCTTTTTCGAAATCAGTAACAGAGTTGCTGTTCATGTTCAGCCACATGGCTACCACATCTGTGCAGTTGCCGAAGTTGGTACCGATGCCCATGTTCTTCACGGCATCTACTGCACTTTCTTCAACGTAGTTGGCGTTCAGGTTTACCTGGTCGCGGGTAATCACGTTCTTGCTGTTCAATGCCGCTTTCCACCAGCTGTTTGATGGCATGTTTCCGCCATACCAAGGCATGAAGAAACTCCACTTGGCACCTGCATTCCAAGCCTCGTCTATGCTAGATGTTGCTGTACTGGTATTTACGTCAGTACCACATTCTGCCAAGGCAACGAGCTTGTTTGGGAAGCGAGCCTGAATCTCCTTGAACTCTTGTGCCTGCTTGGTAGCGTCGTAGCCATAAAGGTCACGACCGATGATATCTACATACTTGTCGCCTGGATACCAGTCTGCATCATTGTTGTAAGTATTGGCATCGCCATTGTAGTTCTGTGTGGTCCAAGCCCAAATCAGGTTGTGGATGCCTTTGCTCTGGAAGTAATCAAACATGGTCTGCCAAAGCTTCTTGTAAGTTTCAGCACCGTCATATCCCCACCAGAACCAAGACTTGCCCCAGCTGGCACCCGATTTTAGACAGGCATTGCCGGCAGCCTCATGGAAAGGACGCCAAATGGCAACAACGCCTGCATCCTGCAACTTCTGCAGAACTTCCACTACCTTGTCCATCTCCTGATAGAACCATTTGTTCTCCCAAGTGCCTGCCGTCAATGCGTTGGCTGCCTTGAAGGTGGTTTCGGTTGGGGTGCAGGTAACGCCACTGCCATCTGTTCCCGGAACGGTGCTTTCGGTCTTAGGCACGTTGAAGTGCCACATCAGTGAAACCAGTCCGCCCTGGTCTGACCAGTTGGTAACAGGGGTGATGTCGTTGTAGTTGATCCATCCGTTGGAACCCTGCTTAGGTACATAGATATGGATGAAATCATAGCAGTTGATGGCTGGATATTTGCCAGTTGCCTGATAAATCTTATCTGCCTCTTGGGTATTCCAGTTCACGTTGGCGATAACCGAAGAGAGGGTCTTGCTTCCATAGTTCAGCTGCAGATATTTGTAGAGACGCTTGGTCTTTTCTGTAGCTGAAGGGTCGGCGAGATTCACATTGCCTACTTCGCTTTCGTGATAGATAGAGAAGGAGATGTTGTTGATGTCGTTGATGTCGTAGGTTTCGAATGCACCAAAGTCTTCCTTCCCCGTCATCACGAATCCCACTTTACCATCTGCTGTATGTGTGATTTTAGAAACTGGAGCCTGTCTGTCTGCTGTCAGATCCCAGACTTGTGATGTTCCGTTTTTCAGGTTGATAGTCAGCTTGTCTCCCTTAGTCTGTGCCAAGACAGTGAATGAAATCATTACTGCCAGGAGTGAAAGTAATATCTTTTTCATGGTCTTGCTATTTTGATGGATTTGTTGTTTATTTTGATGATATATACACCGTGGGTTAAATTATCAAGACAAATGATGGTCTTGTCGCCTGCGATGACCGGAGAGAGACTTACTGCCTTTCCGTCGAGAGCGAAGGCGCTCACCTGGTTGTGGGTGCCGTCTACAATGATGCGGTCACCTTCGAAGGCAAACTTGTTGTTCGTTTCTACTTGTTTGATGCCTGTCGTTGTACCATAAGTAAAGGTAGAAACCTTCCACAGTTCGTAACTGGCAGTAGTGGCAGTTGAAGTCACAGTCATCTTGTCATTCCCGAAGGTTACTTCCGGTAGCGTGCTCAATGCAAACTCTATCTTGCTTCCATCGTTGAATGATACAAACAGCGACTTGCCGTCGGCAGCATTGGCTGAGATGCAGCTCAGAGCTACCAGTAAGGATAATGCTATTTTCTTCATATCGGGTTAATGTTTTGGTTAAAATCAAAGATGTGGCGCAGTTAATATAACTACGCCACAAATTTACAAATTATATTTCACATAAATGAGTTTTTTATGTTAAATAATTCTATCGTAGTCCATGTTGGCTGTGATTGTAGCGATATCCTTTTCTGCAGAAACCACGGTGATGATGCTGGGTATTGTCTCAAGTTGCATTGTGGGGTAGGGAGGTGAGCTGAAGTGGGTATTTTAGTTCAATATATCTGAAAAACAGTTACGTGAGAACGTGTATACGCAAGAAGGACGCAGGAAAGGCTTAGTTGGAATTTGAGGTATATAACATTTTATGCATAACAAATTAACATAATAGTACATACTAGTATCATTTTTTTTTTGTATCTTTGCAGCGGATTTGAACCAGAACGGTAATGTAATGAAGGGAAAAACTTAGTGATGTTTGAAAGGCTTTAAAACTACACCTTATTATATATAAGGGGCTTGAAGATGATTAGACAGCTAG
Source organism: Candidatus Segatella intestinihominis (assembly GCA_900548535.1). GTDB lineage: Bacteria > Bacteroidota > Bacteroidia > Bacteroidales > Bacteroidaceae > Prevotella > Prevotella intestinihominis. The sequence goes on from URLG01000001.1 coordinate 43,519, forward strand.
TTCAATATCTATTCTTAGGGATAGAAAAGAGCGGAATAAGTTGCTGATTTACACTTAATAATAAGCTAAAAAACGTTTGAAAAGTGGCAAACTCATTGTGTTTTGCAAGAAAGTATAAGCATTTGATAAAAAAGTATCATGTTTTTAGAAAATTGCTTTGTATCTTTGCAACCGTGAATGGGACATTTCACAAGATAGAATAAACAATTAAATATAAACCTATTAAATTTACAAAGCTTATGAAAAAGTTATTTACTTTCGTAGTGGCTGCTTTTGCAGCGTTAACTGTAAACGCAAAGGAAGATATTGATATCTCTTCTATTGCTGAGAACAATGTTGTTACATTTGCTGGTCAGTATTCTTGGAAAGGCATTAGTTATGGTGTAACTGACGAGGAAACAAATGTTACTACTTATGCTGATAAGTCTGCTTTTGATTATGTAGTTGTAGAGTACACAACAGGTACTTGCGCCGATGTTAATTTAATAGCTCAGTATGAACCTGATGGTACGACAGGCCAGTATGGTCCAAATTATTTCACAAGTACGGAAACTTGCAATGTTTATCCTGTAGGCGGTATCTTGGCAGTAAAACTCGATGCTACACATTCTGCAAAAATGAATGCAGTTGCTCTCCAGAATCGTAGCACTGCTGGTTCTATTACCATAAAGGCTGCTTATTTTGCTTCAGAGGCAGAGTATACTGCAGCTAAGGCTGAGGCCGACAAGATAGAGAAGGCTGTTGATGTAGATGCAACTGGTGGTTCTCATAAATTGGTAGCAAAGAAGTGGGGCTGGGATGCTAAATGGATGGACAAGGATGTTTCTGATTTCAACACTATTGTCTTTGAGATTGCTTCAGTAACAGGTCATGGAAAGATAACAGTTCAAGGTAAAGCTATCGGTGATGATGGAAAGGAAGCTGCTGCAAATGCGGAAATAGACCTTCCTGCTTCTGAAACTGCAAATACATTTATGGTTGACCTTTCAAAGTGGACTAAAGTTTCTCAATATGCTTACCAGAACTTGAATAAGCCTGATGGTTCAGAGGCAGAGGCGGATCTTGAAGAATCAACTATTGTTGTAACAAAGGTTTATTTGACAAGTAAGACTGTTGCAGAGCTTGGTGCTTCTACAGGTATTTCCAATGCAGTTGTAGCTCCTAAGGCTAACCCTAACGCTCCTATTTATAACCTCGCTGGCCAGAAGGTAAGCAAGTCTTATAAGGGCGTGGTTATCCAGAACGGTAAGAAGTTCGTTCAGTAAGGCATATTTTAGAGTATAGTTATATATGATCGGAGGGTGGAGGTTAATATTTCACCCTCTTTATTTGTCTTAGCAAGAATAATGCATAATATTGATAAAATAATATCATATTATATCTGTAAAATGTAGTATCTTTGCAACCGAAAATAACCTGATTACCTAGAATGTAGATATTAGGTACAGAACTAACTAGATATTAATATAAACTAAATAGTTAATAATAATTATTATGAGTCACAACAGATTAAATTCTAAGTGCAAGTCTGTCATAGGCAGACCTCTTGCGCTCTCCTTGATGATGTTGTTGCCATTGACAGCTGCCGCCCAGAGCAAAGTAACAGGTACTGTTACCGATGCGAATGGCGAAACTGTTATTGGTGCATCCGTCAAAATCAAGGGTGTTAATGGTGTAGGCGCAGTAACCGACATGGATGGTAACTTCACCATCAATGCCAAGCCGGGTCAGACCCTTGAAATCTCTTATATTGGTTATGCTAACAAGACGGCTAAAGTACCAGCTAATGGCAAAATCAAAATTGTGATGACCGAGGACAGCCACTCACTCAATGAGGTGGTTGTAGTAGGTTATGGTACCATGAAGCGTTCAGATTTGACAGGTTCTGTATCTAGCATTGATGAGAAAGCCATCAAGCAGGGTGTCAACACCAGTATGGAGCAGGCCATGCAGGGACGTATCGCCGGTGTACAGGTAACCCAGAACTCTGGTGCTCCTGGTGGTGGTATCTCCGTACAGATTCGTGGTATCAACTCATTCAATGGAAATGAGCCTCTCTATGTCATCGATGGTATTCCTGTTAGTGGTAACACTAGCAGCAATACTTCCGTCTTGGCAAGTATCAACCCTTCTGATATTACCTCTATCGAGGTTTTGAAGGATGCATCAGCAACCGCTATCTATGGTTCTCGTGCATCTAATGGTGTCGTACTTGTTACCACTAAGCGTGGACAGGACGGTAAGGCTCAGGTCTCTTATGATGGTTATATTGGTTGGCAGGCTATCCCTAAGTACCTTGATGTGATGAACCTCAAGGAATATGCCGATTTCTATAACGCTCGTCAGGAAGCTCGTGGATATGGTATCCGTGAAGACTTCAAGGATCCTTCGCTTCTGACCAATGGTACAGACTGGCAGAAAGAACTCTTCCAGACTGCATTTATGCAGAATCATGCAGTGAACGTAAGTGGTGGTAATAAGGATATGCACTACTCACTCTCTGGTGGCTACTTGAACCAGGATGGTGTGGGTGTAGGCTCTGGCTTTACACGTGCTAGCTTCCGTGCTAACTTTGATACCAATATCAATAAGTGGGTGCAGGTTGGTTTCAATACTGCCTACTCTAACACAAAGCAGACTTTGACATTCTCTGAGAATGATGTCATCAACACAGCTTTGAACCAGTTCCCTGATGTGGCTGCCCGCAACCCTGACGGAAGTTATGGTGTGCCAGAGGCCAATGACTTCAATACTTCATATAGCAACCCTATCTTTGAGGCTAATATGAAGGAAAACCGTACCAACAATTATCAGTTGGACTACAATGTGTTTGCAAATATCAAGCCTATCAAGGGCTTGAATATCCGTATAGAATATGGTGGCAACCGTGGTTGGGGTAACTCTTACTACTTCATACCAGAGTATACTTATGGTAATATTAAGGTAGAAAGCCAGAGTACTCGTACCAAGACTTTGAGCAAGTATAGCTCATTCAAGCAGTATGCTACTTACGATTTCGACCCATTCAAGAACAATCACTTCCAGATCATGTTGGGTCATGAGGCACAGTGGGGTAACTGGGAGAGCCTTTCTGGTTCTCGTAAGGGTTACATCTCTGATGGTATCCATTCACTTGGCGTAGGTGACTCTTCTACCGCAACTAACTCAGGTGATGATGGAACACCATGGGCTATCGAGTCTTACTTCGGTCGTTTGAACTATAATCTCTTGGACCGTTACTTGGTTACAGCCACTCTCCGTACCGATGGTTCTTCATCATTTGGTAAGAACAACCGTTGGGGTTGGTTCCCATCAGCCGCTTTAGCTTGGCGTATCACTCAAGAACCTTTCATGAAGGACGTGAAGTGGCTGAGCAACTGGAAACTCCGTCTCGGTTGGGGTCTTGTAGGTAACCAGAGTACTGGCTCCTTCGCATACGGTGCTACGATGAATAACGTGGCTACCGCTTGGGGTACAGGTTATTATCCAGCTCGTTTCCCTAATCCAGACTTGAAGTGGGAGAGCACCAACTCATGGAACGTGGGTATGGACTTTGCCTTCCTAGACAACCGTATCGAGTTTATCGTAGATGCTTACTTGAAGAAGACTGACAACCTCTTGATGGAGGCAGCCCTTCCTTCTTATGTCATCAATAATGACTGGCAGGGTATGAGCGCACCTTGGGTGAACACAGGTTCTATCGAGAACAAGGGTATCGAGTTTACCTTGAACACTGTCAATATCAACAAGGGCGATTGGTCTTGGCGCACAGGCGCTACCTTGTCTATCAACCGCAATAAATTGACTGCCCTCAACAGTGATGATGCTACCATTTCTGGTAACATTGGTACAGAGACCTTGACCTTGTCCAAGATAGGTGGTCCTGTAGGCCGCTTCTATGGCTATAATGTAATCGGTATGTATAAGAATGCCGATGATTTCTATCAGAAGAACAGCAAGGGTGAGTTCTTGCTTGATGCAGCCGGCAACAAGGTTCCTACTCCACGTCCTGCCGATGGCGATGGCAAGATGTATCCTATTGCTCCTAACAGCATTTGGGTAGGTGATTATATTTTCGAGGATGTCAATGGCGATGGTAAGATTGATAACAACGACCGTACCTTTATTGGTGATCCTAACCCAGACTTTACCTTCGGTTTGAACAATACCATTACATGGAAGAACTTCGACTTTAGCTTCTTCATCAATGGCAGTGTGGGTGGTGACATCTACAATTATGTTCGCCAGGGACATACCAACCCAGAGAAGTATGGTAATATGATGAAGGAAGTGGCAGGTTATGCCAAGATTGGTTTGATCGACCCTAACGGTTCTGCCAGCGATATTAATAATGTATATGTAACCAACCCTACCGCTGCTACCACCCAGCGTATCAGTACTGCTGGTCAGAGCCAGAATGATAACAACCGTGTGAGCAGTCGTTTCGTAGAGGATGGCTCTTACCTCCGTTTGAAGTCTATCTCTTTGACATACAACTTCCCAAAGAAGTGGTTGGCTCCATTGCAGATCCAGAGCTTGTCTATCTATGGTAACATCCAGAATTTGTTTACCATCACAGGTTACGACGGCTATGATCCTGAAATTGGTGCCAATGGTCAGAGCGTGATTCTCCAGAACATTGATAACTACCGTTATCCATCTCAGAGAATCTACACCTTCGGTTTGAAGTTGGCATTCTAAGTCATCTGACTAGGTAAAATAATAACGATTATATATAAAATAGGATATAATATGAAGACAAAACATATATTAATGGCTTCTGCCTTGGCTGCTTCTGCGCTCATGACAACTAGTTGTGGCTCAGACTTCCTCGACAAGACACCTGGAGGCAATTACACAGCACCTACTTATTACGCTTCGGATGCTGCCGTGAGAAAAGGTGTGGAGCCTCTTTACAATAAGGCATGGTTTAACTTCAACCGTCGTGCCTTGATTGGTATGGGTTCTTTCCGTGCCAATGATGGATGGAATCCATATGTAAGCGCTGAGTTCGCAAACTTTAAGGTTACTGCTTTGACCGAGGACTTGGGCTTAGCTTGGTCTGCTCTTTACAATGTCGTTACCATGAGTAATGCTACTCTTGCCAACTTGGAAGAGTATTGCACCAGTGATGTTACTCCATCTGTTAAGCAAGCAGCAGAGGGTGAGTGCTACTTGATGCGTGGTTGGGCTTACTTCTATTTGCTTCGTGGTTGGGGTGATAACATCCTCTTCGAGGACAATAACAAGTTGGTTCAGAATCCTAATCAGCCATTGAATACAGAGGCAGATGTATTGAAGTTTATCGTTCGTGACTTCCGCAAGGCAGCCGAGTTGTTGCCAGAGACTGGTACCGACCATCACCCATCCAAGTATGCAGCAAAGGCAGCCTTGGCTAAGGCTCTCTTGGCTCAGAGTGGTTGGGAAGAAGGTTCAACTACAGACCATCAGCGCAATGAGACAACCTTGAAAGAGGTGAAGGAACTTTGTGACGAGGTAATCAACTGCGGTCAGTATTCTTTGATGAGCAACTATGAGGACCTCTTCAAGGCTCAGAATAATGACAATAGCGAGACTGTGTTGGCTATGCGTTGGGCTAGTCCTAACTCTGGTGAGTGGGGTGCTATGAACGCTACCTATTCAGACTTGGCTTTCCCAGAGGTAACAGACGTTAACGTATGGGGTGGTAACTTGACAGCATCATGCGATATGATTGATTATTATAATGAGGATCCAGCCGACTCTATCCGTCGCAAGGCTACATGGTTCTCTCCAAACTCTTACTATAGCTACATCAAGAAGGCTGATGGTGGTTACACCTACAAGCACAATTGGATGCAGTGTAAGAAGGGTGTAGTCGGAACAAAGAATGATGTGGAGCCTGCTGCTTTGGCTCAGATGGCTTCTCCATTGAATACTTATATTCAGCGCTTGGCTGATGTATATTTGATGAAGGCTGAGGCTATCCTCGGTAACAACGAGAGTACTTCCGACGCTGATGCCTTGGCTGCTTTCGAGGCAGTTCACAACCGTGCTCGTGTTAATGCAGTTCATCCTACAAGCATCACTTTGATGGACCTCATCCGTGAGCGCCGCATCGAGTTCTGTATGGAGTACTTCAACTGGTGGGATATGGTAACTTGGTATCGTTGGAAGCCACAGACCATGCTCAACTTCTTCAACCGTCAGCAGCATCGTGCCTTCGAGATTCGTGAGAACTCTCTCTACAAGAATCCTAATGGTACATTCTCTTATCGCGTCATCCCTCCTGGTACAAATACTTGGTATATCAAGGATAATGATGGACACGTATATTGGAATGATAAGTTGGCAGAGAGCGAGGATGACAATACAGCCATTAAGGTTGATGGCGGTTATACTTATAATGTCAATGAGTTGGTATCTAAGTATGTAACAGGTTACCAGGCTGTCGTTCTTAGTGAGAACAATATCTTCATGCCTTATCCTGAGAGCGATGTCATCCAAAACAAGTACTTGAGCTTACCTGCTCAGCCATATGAGTTCACTTGGGATGTAGAAAAATAATTGTATTGACAATATTAAATAGATAATCATCTTATGAATAAGAATATATTTAAACATAGATTCGGCTTGCTCGCATTGCTTCTGTTGGCAGTGTTGTCCATCACCGTTACTTCTTGTAAGGATGATGAGGAAGGCTTTGGCACTCCTGAGATTACTGGCATCCGTGCTTGTGATCCAGCAAAGGCTGATAGCTTGTTTAGCAAGGCTGGTTGTGGTTCGGTCATCGCCGTGATGGGTAACAACCTGAGCGATGTTCGCAACGTATATATCAATGACCAGAATGTAAGCTTCAACTCTACGATGAATACTCCTCATAGTCTCATCGTAACCATTCCTACTGAGGAAAAGGGATTTAAGTTGACTGCTTTCAATAGTGATTTGAAGGATGAGCTCCGCATTGAGACCTCTCATGGTGTAGCTACTTATCAGTTTAAGGTGTTGGCTCCTGGCCCTATCGCTTCCCGTTTAGCCGCCCTCTATCCACGTGAGGCTGGTAATGTGATGAAGGTGTATGGATATAACCTTGTGGATATTGAGAAGGTATACCTGACTGATGTTACTGGTGATGCACTTGACACTACTGTTTGGGCTGCTAACAATGTACCAGGCAATCATGTTGCTTGTGAGTATAAGACAGAGAAGGCAGAACATGCTATCAATAGTGACACGCAGTCTTATCGTACATCTTCAATTATTGATGTAACCGTTCCTGAGGGTGCACCTGAGCATGGCGCCTTGGTATTGGAGTGTGCTGCAGGTACTGTATACCTCAACTTCAACTACTTGCCAGGCAAACCTGTCATTACAAGTTGCTCTAATGATATGCCAGAGATTGGTGAAACTTTGGTCTTGACTGGTCGTGACTTTACTCAGATTGATCAGATTACATACGGTGATGTAACCTTGAAGGAAGCTGATGGCGACTATACCATAGCAGAGTCTGAGGATTCTATCTTCATTCCATTCAAGCAGAAGCCTTCTGTAGAGGGTAACAATATGGTATTGACAGTTACTAACCCTGCAGGTAGTGCAAGTGTAGGTAACTTCTATGATTATGGTACTATCTTGACTACATTTGACAATAGTGATGCTACTGACAATGGTTGGGGACCTAACGCTTCATACGTTGATGCTGGCAATGCTGATGGCAGATATGCTCATATTGATGTTGCTACAGAATATCAGCAGTGGTGGGGTACCATGATTTACTTCCGTAAGGATTGGAGTGGTAATTCATTCTCATTCTCTGATAACATTCCTGCTTCTGCTAGGGCAGATGAACTTTACTTGACAATGAATGTTTATGATGCAGGTGATTATAACAATGGTAATTTCTGGGGCTATCTCCGCTATATGATTCAGCCATTGGGTGATGCTGAGAATCAGTATGATAACTTTGGTTGGCCTGAGGGTGGATTTGATTCTAACCCACAGGTTGGTAAGTTCCCTGACGGACCTGTTCTGCAGGATATCAATGGCAAGGCTTATAAGAACAAGTGGTATCGTGCTGTTGTGCCATTGAGTAAGTTTGCTTGCTATGAGGGCAAGACTATCTCTGAGATTAAGACCGTAGGATTGAATCAGTTCCGCATCCAGAGCATCAACCAGAGTACGACATCTGGTAAGATTGATGTGAAGTTTGATAATATCCGTGTGATTTACATTCCCAAAAAGTAAAAACTGAAAGATTATGAAATTAAAGAATATATTTAGTTTCGCACTCCTGTTTGTTGCAGCTCTCTTCATGCAGAGCTGCAGCGACAGCGATAACAACAACGCTGCTACAGGATTAGACATCACCAATGATGGTGCAATTATAGAATCGCTTTCTATGCCTCTCGGTGAGACTTCTGTGATGCTCGGTGTTAAAACCGATGCTGAGTGGACAGTCTCTGTGTCAGATGCAGACACCACATGGTTGAGCGTTACTCCACATGAGGGTTATGGTTGGAATATCTCTGATTCAACTGCTTCCAACTATCGCTCATACTTCAAGGTAACAGTCAAGAAGAATGTTGCGGCTCCTCGCTCTTCTTCTCTTACCATCACTGCTGGTGGATTGACAAAGACACTTGCTGTCAATCAGGCTGGTATCACAGGAGATAATGATGGTCATGAAAGTGCTTGGACCATGGTAGAGAACTTTGTGCTAGGCTACAACTTGGGTAACACCATGGAGTCTAACCCTTACGGTAACTGGTGGAATCCTGCAGAAAAGACAGTTGCAGACTGGGAAACAGCTTGGGGACAACCACAGGTAACCAAGGAAACAATCCAGACATTGAAGGCTAAGGGCTTCAATGTGCTCCGTTTGCCTGTTACATGGTATCCTCATATCGCTAAGTTCTCTAAGACTTATACAAAGGATGAGGATTATGCCATTGATGCTGCATGGATGGCACGTGTAAAGGAAATCGTGAAAATGATTAATGATGAGGGTATGTACTGCATTGTTAATATCCAGCACGATGCCGGTGCTAACAATGGTAGCGGTGACCCTAACTCAGCATGGCTCCACGCAGATAATGACTATGAGAATGTGACCAAGATCTATCAGGCTATCTGGAAGCAGATTGCTACAGAAATGAAAGATTTTGATGACAAGGTTATCTTCGAATCGTTTAATGAAATTCTGAATGCCAAATCTAGCTGGACTGCACCAGCTGCAGGAGATGTTGCATACGAGACGATCAATAAATTGCAGCAGGATTTTGTTAACGTGGTTCGTGCTACTGGTGGAAACAATGAGTATCGAAATCTTTTGATTTCTTGTTATGGAGATGGTGGTGGTTCTGATGCTTCTGTCAATGCGATGTCTGTTCCTACTGATACTCATCCTAACCATATCTGTGCTACATTCCATAGCTATGATCCATATTGGTTCTGTAATGGTAACCGTCATCATGAAGGTGAAAGTGCTGAAGAAAAGAAGAAGATTGATGAAAACGAGAAGTATTACATCTATGATTTCGGTGATGACCAGAAGGCTGAAATCAAGGCTATCTTCAATCGTATAGATAAGAAGTGCGGTTCTCTCGGCATTCCTTATTTCTTCGGCGAGTTTGGTGCTATCGGTGATCACCCAGAGATGAGTGAGCGTGCTAAGTATGCAGATTACGTTACTTCTTTGTGTAACGACTATAAGACTGCCGCTCTCTGGTGGATGGGCTTGCTTGACCGTAAGACCAATACTTGGCTTGAGGACGAGGCTCCTATTGTTGATGCAATGGTTAAAAACCGTGTTAAATAATTTGGGTTTAAATTAATAATTTTGGGTGGAAATATCTGACGTGAGTCAGGTTTTCCACCCTTTTTCTTTTTTTTCTTGCAAAAACTCATTGTTCCTCAATTATTTTTCTTATATTGATGCACCATCAAATAAAAATAGGAGATATGTATATGGAAATTACTAAAGAAGAGGCTTTAAAGCGATTTAATCAATTGCTTAAGCATAAAGAAGAGTTGGAAGAAAGAGCGGAAAGAGTCTTTCAAATCCTAAATTGGAGTCTATAAAGCAAGATTATTTGTATACTGGAGAAAAATAAAAAGTAATATATATGAGGTGGAAAATCGGAGAAATAATCTCGATTTGCCACCTTTTTTTGTACTTTGCAATGAAAGTACGTTTATTCAGCAAAATAATACAAGGGTTATTGGGGAAAATGCAGTAACTTTGCAACCGTAAAACAAATAATTCAACTAACAACGTGAAAATAAACTTGAGATATGCAGAAGGTTTTTAGGTTAATAATTATAGGTATTCTAATGAGTGTGCTCGGGGTAGCGTCCCTGAGCGCACAAATTAGGGGATACAACATCGTGGTAACGGTAACTCCTGACCATCAGGACTGGAACTACAAAGTAGGGGAGAAGGCTAACTTCACCGTCAATGTGCGTAAGAGCGGTACACTGCTCAATAACGTAATGGTGGACTATGAGGCTGGACCCGTGATGTTCCCTGATACGAAAAAAAGTATCACTCTGAAGGACGGAACGATGAAATGGAGCGGGGCTTTGAGCAAGCCTGGTTTCTATCGCTTGAAGGTGGTAGCCCACGTGGACGGCAAGAACTATGAGGGACTTTGCACCGCTGGATTCTCTCCTGAAAAGATTCAGCCATACGCACAGGAACCTAAGGACTTCGATGCTTTCTGGAAAAAGGCACTGGATGAGGCTCGACAGAATGACCTCAATCCTACCAAGGTGCTGCTGCCAGAGCGTTGTACCAAAGATAAAAATGTGTATGAAATTAGTTATAACAATAATCGCTGGGGCTCTAAGATGTATGGCATCTTGAGCGTGCCAGTGAAACCGGGCAAGTATCCTGCTTTGCTCCGTGTGCCTGGTGCTGGCGTTCGCCCTTATAGCGGCGATACCTATACCGCTCCTGCCGAGTGCATCGTGCTGGAGATTGGTATCCACGGCATCCCTGTTACGATGGAGCAGAAGGTGTATGATGACCTTGCCAATGCGGCTCTGAATGGTTATTGGGACACCAACCTAGAGAATCCTGACCGCAATGCCTATAAGCGAGTGGTTACGGGAGCTGTGCGTGGTGTGGACTTCATCGCTAGCTTGCCAGAATGGAATGGTAAGACCATCGGTGTGTCTGGTTCTTCGCAGGGCGGATTTCTCTCCATCGCTGTGGCTGCGCTCGATAAGCGCATCACTTTCTTGGCTCCTGTTCATGATGCTATGTGCGATTATGAAGCAGAGATTCATGGTGTAGCAGGCGGATGGCCTCATTACTTCTACAAGGAGAATAAGAGTCAGGGCGCAGCTTGGAAGGAAGTAAAACTCACAGAAATAGAAAAGGCTCGCTTGGAGGGCGCTCGTTATTACGACGGTGCCAACTTTGCTCGCCGCATCACCGTGCCAGGCTGGTATAGCTTTGGATACAATGATGAGGTGGTGCCTCCTACTTCTTCCTACGGACTCTATAATAGCGTAAAGGCTCCTAAGGCCCTGAGCCTCTATCAGATGACAGGTCATTACTGGTATCAGGAGCAGTGGGATGAATGGCAGAGATTTATCGAAGATCAACTTCGAAAGTAGTTAATAGTTGATAGTTAATAGCGGCTTCGCCGTATAGCAAGACTGCTATAAATTATAAATTGTAAATTATAAATTAAAATTAAATGATAAAGAAAATCTTAATGAGCGCAGCTTGCTTGATGGCGATGCAGGGAGCGATGGCGCAGGGTAACCCTCAGTTGAAGGAGCGATTGGAGAAACTCCAGCAGAAGGGTATCATGCTCGGTCATCAGGACTCGCCTGTATATGGCACCACCTGGAAATGGGACGAGGGCAAGAGCGACGTGCTCCTCGTGGCTGGCGATTATCCTGCTGTGATGGGATTCGACCTCGGCAAACTGGAATTGGACAGCAAGGAAAACCTTGATGGCGTGCCTTTCGACCGTATGCGCAAGGAGATTCTGGCACAGTATAATCGTGGCGGAATCGTTACCCTGAGTTGGCATCCTTGGAACCCCGTAACAGGCGAGAATGCCTGGGACCCTAAGGGCGATGCAGTTGCAGCCGTACTGGCTGGTGGCACACAGGAAAAGAAATTCAACGGATGGTTGAAGAAAGTATCCGACTTCATATTATCACTAAAGACTAATGATGGCAAGCTGGTGCCTGTCATCTTCCGACCATGGCATGAGATGAATGGTGGATGGTTCTGGTGGGGCGCTAACAGCTGCACCATCGAACAGTATCGCCAACTCTATGTCAAGACCTATCACACACTTACTGAAGCCGGATGCAACAACATCGTATGGTCTTGGTCGCCTAACCTGAGCGACCAGAAAACCGTGGCCCTCTTCTTGGAGCGTTATCCGGGAAGCGACTATGTAGACATGATTGGCGTAGATATCTACGAGTTTGACAACAACGATGCCAACTATCAGAAGAACCTGAAGGAGACGATGGACGTGATGATGGCAGCAGCCAAGAAGACTGGCAAGATGCCTGCCCTCACCGAGACGGGTTGCCGTGGCATTTCGCAGAAGAAGGACTGGTTTACCCAAGCCCTCTGGCCTGTGCTCCAACAGTATCCTGTGAGCTACGTGCTCTTTTGGCGCAATGCCTGGGACAAACCTCAGGAGGAAGCCTATCTGCCAGGAGTGGGGGATGGTGACATCTGTAAGAACTTCAAGGCGTTCACCGCCAACAAGAAAGTATTACTATCAAAAGACATTAAGAAAATTAAATAAGACTAGATATGACAACATTTCAAGACAAAGTGAAAGCACTTCGCGCTCATCATGAGGAATTGTTGAGCCGTAAGAATGAACCCGTAGAGTGGGGCAATGGCATCTACGAAAAGTATAAGAACCCTATCCTGACCGCTGAGCATACTCCACTGGAGTGGCGCTACGATTTCGATGAGAAGAGCAACCCATACTTGATGCAGCGCATCATGATGAATGCTACGCTCAACTCTGGTGCCATCAAGTGGAACGGCAAGTATATCCTCGTGGTTCGTGTAGAGGGTGCCGACCGCAAGAGCTTCTTTGCTGTGGCTGAGAGCCCTAACGGTATCGACAACTTCCGTTTCTGGGATGAGCCTATCACCATGCCAGAGGATCTCGTGCCTGCCACCAATATCTATGATATGCGACTTACTGCTCACGAGGATGGCTACATCTACGGTGTGTTCTGTGCAGAGCGCCACGATGACAGTCAGCCAGGCGACCTCAGTGCTGCTACTGCTACTGCAGCCATCGCTCGTACCAAGGACCTCGTCAACTGGGAGCGTCTTCCTGACTTGAAGACCAAGAGCCAGCAGCGCAATGTGGTGCTCCACCCAGAGTTCGTAGATGGCAAGTATGCCTTCTATACCCGTCCTCAGGATGGATTCATTGATACAGGCTCTGGTGGCGGTATCGGTTGGGCACTTGTAGATGACATCACCCACGCCGAGATCAAGGAAGAGAAGATTATCAATGCCCGTCATTACCATACCATCCAGGAGGTAAAGAATGGTGAGGGTCCTCATCCTATCAAGACCGACAAGGGTTGGTTGCACTTGGCTCACGGTGTGCGTGGTTGTGCGTCAGGCTTGCGCTATGTGCTCTATATGTATATGACTTCTCTCGACGACCCTACAGAGGTAATCGCAGAGCCAGGTGGCTATCTGTTGGTACCAGAGGGTCCTGAGTATATCGGTGATGTGATGAATGTGGTATTCACCAATGGTTGGATAGCTGACGAGGATGGCAAGGTATTCATCTACTATGCTTCTTCTGACACACGTATGCATGTGGCTACTTCTACCATCGACCGTTTGGTAGACTACTGCATGAACACACCAAAGGATGACTACCGCACCCAGTTCTCTGTAGAGAAGATCAAGGCTTTGGTCGCAAAGAATAAGGAAACATTAAATAAGTGATTTTTTATAGGTATTAAGATTGTAGGGATTCTTTTCCTTCGTACGTATTATATTATGTACGAGGGGCGAATCCCTTTTTTAAATAAGTGAAGAGTGAAGAACGAAGAGTGAAGAATTCAACGGCTTTACTAATCATAAAGTTCAAAGTTCAAAGCTCAAAGTTCAAAGTTCAAAATTAAAAGTTCAAAGTAAAACAATGGCTAGTATAAAAGAAAAAATTGCTTATGCACTCGGTGATGCTGCTGCCGGCGGTATCGTTTGGAAGGTGATGTCTATCGCTTTCCCTCTGTTTTTTACCAATGTCTTCGGACTCTCTTTTGCCGATGCTGCCGTGCTGATGCTCGTGGCTCGTATGTTTGATGTGGTAACCGACCCGCTGATGGGTAGTCTTGCCGACCGTACACAGAGCCGTTTCGGTACCTATCGCCCCTGGTTGATTTATGGAGCCGTTCCTTTCGGATTGGTTTTTGCGCTCCTGCTCTATACACCGGATTTCGGTCCGGTGGGCAAGCGTATCTATGCCTATGCCCTCTATCTTCTGATGATGGCGGTATATACGATGGTGAATGTACCTTACGGTTCGTTGCTCGGTGTGATGACCGAAGATGATAATGAGAAGAACCAGTTCTCTTCTTTCCGTATGGTGGGAGCTTACGCAATGGGTTTTGCAACCCTGCTTTCCTTCCCATATCTCCAGAAGATGGTAGGTGGAAATGCTGCTCATCAGTATGCTGTCATTGGTGCCGTACTCGGTATCATTGCTGCCGTGATGACATTGGCTTGTGGACTTCTGACCAAGGAACGTCTCAAGCCAAAGCGTGCCGAGAAGTTCTCTTTCAGGCAGTTTGCTGACCTCGTTCACAACAAGGCATGGCTCTATATGACTGCCATCGCAGTCTGCACCAACTTCTTCAACGGTTTCCGCTATGCCGTAGCCGGATATATGTTCGATTACTGTCTGCATGGCAATGTAACCATCGAGGGATTGATTATCAACTATACCGTATTCATGGCATTCGGTGAGGTAACCTGTATGATTTTCGGAGGTGTTTCTCCTTGGTTTACCCGTAAGGTAGGCAGCAAACGGATGGCTTTCTTCTGGGCAGCCGTTCTCTGTCTGGTTCTCTCTGTGGCATTCTTCTTCATCCCGATGAATCCATCTTATATTTGGGTGATGATTGCCTTGGTTGTCCTGACCTCTGTAGGTATCGGTATCTATTCGCCACTGATGTGGTCTATGTATGCCGATGTTGCCGACTATCATACCGAGCATTTCGGAACCTCAGCTACTGGTTTGATTTTCTCATCAGGTACGATGAGTCAGAAGTTTGGTACCGCCATTTCCGGTTCTCTTATCGCCCTTTTCCTGGGTTGGGCAGGTGCCAACATGATTACAGACAGTATGGGTAATACGATGATTGATCCTGCCAGTGTCACCGACTCTGTGCTCACGATGGTATGGTCACTCTTCTCACTTTTCCCAGCTGTCATAGCTTTCCTGTTGATGGTACTGTCCTGGAAGTTCCCTATCAAAAAGTAGAATGAAATAAGACTAATAATCACTATAGGAAAATGGAAAACTTGAAAGAAACAATGAAGGATGTCTTGGAAAACAACATCCTCAATTATTGGATTCACAAAGTGAAAGATGAAGAAAACGGTGGTTTCTACGGACGTGTTGATGGCAACGACCAGGTACACCCGGAAGCCGAGAAAGGCGCTGTGATGAATGCCCGCATTCTTTGGGCGTTCTCCGCCGCTTACCGTGTGCTCAAGAAACCGGAGTATCTGGAGGCAGCCACCCGTGCCAAGGAATATGTGCGTGACCATTTCCTGGACAAGGAGTATGGAGGCATCTACTGGAGCGTGGACTACAAAGGTAATCCGCTTGATACCAAGAAGCAGACCTACGCCATCGGTTTTGCCATCTATGGTTTCTCCGAGTATGCCCGTGCCACTGGCGACAAGGAGGCTCTTGATATCGCCATTTCTCTCTATCACGATATCGAACAGCACGCCTTCGATGCCAAGAACAATGGATATATCGAGGCTTTGACCCGTGAGTGGAATCCGATAGCGGATATGCGTCTATCTGATAAGGATGAGAATGGTTCTCGCACGATGAATACCCATCTCCACATCATCGAGCCTTACACCAACCTCTATCGTGTATGGAAGACTCCGGAGCTGGAGAAGAGCATTCGCAATCTGCTCGACATCTTCACCGATAAGCTCTTGAATAAGCAGACTTATCACCTAGACCTCTTCTTCAACGACGAGTGGGAGGGCAAACGCAATATTGAGAGCTATGGTCATGATATTGAGGCTTCTTGGTTGCTCCATGAGACTGCCCTCGTATTGGGTGATAAGGAGGTGCTCCGCAACGTCGAGCGCATTATCCGTCGCATAGCCGAGGCAGCCGATGAGGGACTGCGTCCAGATGGCAGTATGGTATATGAGCACTGGAAGGACGGCGACAAGTTCGACCTCCAACGCCAATGGTGGGTGCAGTGTGAGAACATCATCGGCCACATCGATCTCTACCAGTACTTCCGTACCGACGAGAACTTGGAGGTGGCTATCCGTTGCTGGAACTATGTGGCAAAGCATCTCATGGATAGCAAAAACGGAGAGTGGCACTGGGCTATCCTCGAAGACGGTAGCGTCAACAAGGAGGATGACAAGGCTGGTTTCTGGAAGTGTCCTTACCACAACAGCCGTATGTGTCTAGAACTTATCGAACGAGAATATTAAACATAAAACAAGAAATGCGCCGAATTTTCGGCGCATTTCTTGTTTTATACCCATAATATTTGTTTATTCCAAATAATAATTGTACTTTTGCACACTATGAAGCGAAATCCTCCTTTTTTTATGGAAGGAGCGTATTGTTAATTCTTAATTATAAATTCTTAATTAAATCAATGTATATAGCAGTTGCAGGAAACATCGGTAGCGGAAAGACCACCCTTACCAAGATGCTCGCCAAGCACTATGGCTGGCGCAAGTATCTGGAGCCCGTGGCAGAGAATCCCTATATCGATGACTATTACAAGGACATACCCCGATGGGCACTCAATATGGAGGTGTTCTATCTCAAGCAGCGATTCAAGAACCTGCTGGAGATACAGCACAGTCCCGATACGGTAATACAAGACCGCACCATCTTTGAGGGCGTATATGTCTTTGCCGCCAACAACAAGGCGATGGGCAATATGGATCAGCGCGACTTCGATACCTACATGGAACTCTTCGAGTCTATGATGGAGGTGGTGGAAATGCCAAAGCTGATGATCTATCTTCGCTCCTCCGTGCCTCATCTAGTGCAGAACATCCAGAAGCGAGGCAGAGACTATGAGCAGAAGATGCCTATCGACTATCTGGAGGGCATCAATCGCCTCTATGAGGACTTCATCATGAATAAGTACAAGGGCAGCGTGCTCATCGTGGATGTAGACAATCTCGATTTCGAGCATAATCCCAAGCAGTTTGGTGACATCATTGACAAGATAGATGCCAAGCTCTATGGCTTATTCCCTAATTCTTAATTATTAATTATTAATTGTTAATTCTTCATTAGAACAGATGCATATAGCAATAGCAGGAAATATAGGTAGCGGCAAGACTACGTTAACAAAGATGCTTGCCAAGAGATATGGCTGGAAGGCAAACTTCGAGCCAGTGGATAATAATCCTTATCTCGCTGATTATTATAAGGATATGGAGCGTTGGTCGTTCAATCTCCAAATTTACTTCTTGAACAAGCGATTCCATGATGTGGTGGAGATTTCTCGCAGCAACGAGACCATCGTCCAGGACCGCACCATCTTCGAGGATGCCCGCATCTTCGCCCCTAATCTGCACGATATCGGCATGATGAGCGACCGTGATTTCGCCAATTATACCGACCTATTCGACCTTATGATTAGCTTGGTGAAGCTCCCTGACCTCATGATTTACATCAAAAGCAGCATTCCAACATTGGTGAAGCATATCGAGAAGCGAGGCAGAGATTTCGAGAAGAGCATCCGCATTGACTACCTCCAGGGCTTGAACAATCGCTATGAGGATTGGATCAAAAACTATAAGGGCAAGCTCATCATTGTGGATGGTGACAATCTAGAGTTTGGAGAGAATCCCGAGGATTTCCGCAAGATAACCGACCTCATCGATGCCGAGCTCTTTGGTCTCTTCCCAGCAGAATAGAATGAAAAATAAAAAACACAGAAATATCTAAAAAGCGGCAGGGCGTATCTAGAAAAACTGGATACGACCTGTCGTTTTTTTGTTTTTATACCTAAATTTCGGCTCACTTTTAACATTTAACATTTAAAAAGCACATTCTTTCAGAATTATTTGTTACCTTTGCACTCGCTTAGAAGCATTTATATAAAATAACGTTATAACAAATTTATGAACTTTACACTATTTATCACCGTTTTGCTGACGGCTGTAACCTTGGTGGTGGCTGCTTATGTCATCGCGAAGTTGATCGGTCCTCGTTCATACAATCCGGTTAAGGGTGAACCATTCGAGTGTGGTATTCCGACTCGTGGCAGCTCCTGGTTGCCATCTCACATCGGCTACTATCTCTTTGCCATCCTTTTCTTGATGTTTGACATTGAGACCGTACTGCTTTACCCATGGGCAGTCGTAGTTAAGCAGTTTGGACCAATGGCTCTCGTGAGCATTGGCTTCTTCCTGTTGGTATTGGTATTTGGCCTGGCTTACGCTTGGCGGAAAGGAGCATTGGAATGGAAGTAAACAAAAGAGCCTCTATCAAGAGTATTCCTTACGACGAGTTTAAGGACAATGAGACCCTCGAAAAGATTGCGCAAGAGCTCAATGAGGGTGGTGCTAACGTGGTAGTGGGTTCGCTCGATGCCGCCATCAACTGGGGACGTAGTAACTCTCTCTGGTCATTGACCTTCGGTACCTCTTGCTGTGGTATCGAGTTCATGGCTGTGGGGTGTGCTCGCTACGACTTCTCTCGTTTCGGTTTCGAGGTAACACGTAACTCTCCACGCCAAGCCGACTTGATTATGTGTGCCGGTACTATTACCAATAAGATGGCACCAGTGTTTAAGCGTTTGTACGATGAAATGGCTGAGCCTAAGTATGTGGTAGCTGTTGGTGGATGCACCATCTCTGGTGGTCCGTTCAAGAAGAGCTACAACGTAGTAAGAGGTATCAGCGAGTTGGTACCAGTGGATGTTTACATCCCTGGATGTCCTCCACGCCCAGAGGCTATCCTTTATGGTATGATGCAGTTGCAGCGTAAGGTAAAGGTTGAGAAATTCTTTGGTGGTGCTAACCACAAGATGACCTCTGAGGAGAAAGAGCTCTCTATGAGCAAGGGTGGTCTTCGCGGCTTGAGCAACGAGAATCTCTCTGATAGCGAGAAGCTCGGACACAAGGAGCCTATCATCGTAACTGAAGTACCTGAGGACTTCGACCCTCAGAAAGGTCTAACTGATTAAATATAATAAGGTATAAGAACATGAAACTGAATAATATTGAATTGAGTTTTGATAATTTTGCCTCTGAGATGGCAAAGTTGAAGAACGAAAAGCATTTCGACTACCTTGTTACCATCATCGGTGAAGACTTCGGTGAGGAAGGTCTCGGATGTATCTACATCTTGGAGAACACTCAGAACAATGAGCGCTGCTCAGTGAAGACCATCGCCAAGAAGGTGGATGGCTCTGATGTCATCCCTACAGTGATCAATCTCTGGAAGGTAGCTGACCTCTTGGAACGTGAGGTATTCGATTTCGTCGGCATCAAGTTCTTGGGTCACCCAGACATGCGCCGTCTTTTCCTCCGCACCGATTTCCAGGGCTATCCTCTCCGCAAGGACTTCGACATGAGCCCAGAGGCTAACAAGTTCCCTTGCACCGATGAGCCTGAGGATGACTTCACCGTAGAGTATAGCTTGAGCCAGGATGGTCACTTGGTAGCTACCCAGAAGCGTCGCTTCGACGAGGATGACTATGTAGTGAACATCGGTCCTAACCACCCATCTACCCACGGTGTGCTCCGTTTGCAGACCGTCATCGATGGCGAGACTGTGAAGCGCATCTATCCTCACCTCGGTTATATCCACCGTGGTATCGAGAAGATGTGGGAGGGTATGACTTATCCTCAGACATTGGCTCTGACCGACCGCTTGAATTACCTCTCTGCCATGATGCATCGCCACGCTTTGGTAGGTGTAATCGAGGAGGGTATGGGTATCGAACTTTCAGATCGTATCCACTACATCCGTACTATTATGGACGAGTTGCAGCGTATCGACTCTCACTTGTTGTATCTCGGTTGTACCGCACAGGACTTGGGTGCCTTGACTGCATTCCTCTACTGTATGCGTGATCGTGAGCATGTACTGAACGTGATGGAGGAGACTACAGGTGGTCGCTTGATCCAGAACTACTACCGCATTGGTGGTTGCCAGGCAGACATTGACCCTAACTTCGTTCAGAACGTGAAGACTCTCTGCAAGTATCTTCGTCCAATGATTCAGGAGTACCTTGATGTATTCGGTGACAATGTGATCACTCACAACCGTCTCGAAGGTGTAGGCCCTATGAACTTGGAAGACTGTATCAATTATGCAGTGACAGGTCCTGCTGGTCGTGCTTCAGGTTGGAAGAACGATACCCGTAAGCGCCATCCATACGATATGTATGACAAGGTGGAGTGGAAGGAAATCACTCTGACAGGTTGCGACTCAATGGATCGTTACTATGTACACATCCAGGAGTTGTATCAGAGCTTGGACATCATCGAACAGTTGATCGACAACATCCCAGAGGGTGAGTTCTACATCAAGCAGAAGCCTATTATCAAGGTTCCAGAGGGACAGTGGTACTTCTCTGTAGAGGGAGCCAGCGGCGAGTTTGGTGTATACCTAGATTCTAAGGGTGACAAGAGCCCATATCGTATGAAGATGCGCCCAATGGGTCTTTCATTGACAGGTGCTCTCGATCCAATGCTTCGTGGACAGAAAATCGCTGACTTGATTACCACAGGTGCAGCAATTGACTTCGTAATCCCTGATATTGATAGATAATTATGTTTGATTTTAGTATAGTAACAACATTCATCGACAATCTGCTTCGCCAGACCCTGGGTTTGGGCGATTTCTTGTCGATTTTGATAGAGTGCGTGCTCGTCGGTGTCTGCATTTTGACTGCTTATGCGCTGATTGCTATCGTGCTCATCTTTATGGAGCGTAAGGTGTGTGCCTACTTCCAGTGCCGCTTGGGCCCTATGCGTGTAGGTCCTTGGGGTGTGTTCCAGGTGTTCGCCGACGTGCTCAAGATGTTGATCAAGGAGATCTTCGCTGTGGATAGAGCGGATAAGTTGCTCTATTACATGGCTCCTTTCCTCGTGATCATTGCCTCTGTGGGTACTTTCTCATTCCTGCCTTGGAACATGGGTGCTCACATCCTCGACTTCAACGTGGGTGTATTCCTCATCACAGCCGTAAGTTCTATCGGTGTGCTCGGTGTATTCCTCGCTGGTTGGGCATCTAACAACAAGTATTCTGTGGTATCTGCCATGCGTGGTGCCGTACAGATGATTTCTTACGAGATGTCTCTCGGTCTTTGCTTGATTTCTGCTGTGGTACTCACTGGTACTATGCAGGTGAGCGGTATCGTAGAGGCTCAGACTGGTGCTTGGAACTGGTTGATTATCAAGGGTCATGTGCCTGCTATCCTTGCCTTCTTGGTGTTCCTCGTAGCAGGTAATGCTGAGGCCAACCGTGGTCCTTTCGACTTGGCTGAGGCTGAGAGTGAGTTGACCGCTGGTTACCATACCGAGTATTCTGGTATGGGCTTCGGTTTCTACTACTTGGCAGAGTACTTGAACCTCTTCGTGATTTCTGGTATCGCCTCTACCGTATTCCTCGGTGGTTGGGCTCCGTTAAACATCGGTGTAGAGGGCTTCGACAACTTGATGAACTTGATTCCTGGTTTCATCTGGTTCTTCGGTAAGACCTTCACCGTAGTATGGCTTTTGATGTGGGTACGTTGGACATTCCCTCGTCTCCGCATAGACCAGATCTTGAAGTTGGAGTGGAAGTACTTGATGCCATTGTCATTGGTTATCTTGATCATGATGACCGTATGCGTAGCATTTGGTTTCCACGGATAATTTACACATTATATATATAATATAAAGAAAGTATGTCTAACAATTCATATTTCGGCGGTATTGCAGCGGGTCTCAAGACCCTCGCTATCGGTATGAAGACTACCTGGAAGGAGTACTTCACACCTAAGAGCACAGAGCAATATCCTGAGAACCGCAAGACTACACTCCACGTGAGTCCACGTTTCCGTGGCCGCTTGGTCTTCGTTCGTGATGAGAACGAGGCTTACAAGTGTGTGGGTTGTACTTTGTGCGAGAAGTCATGCCCTAACGACACCATCAAGATTCAGACCGAGATGGTGGAGGACCCAGAGACAGGCAAGAAGAAGCGCAAGTTGGTGGATTACCAGTACGACTTGGGCGACTGCATGTTCTGTGAGCTCTGTGTCAACGCATGTAACTTCGGCGCTATCAAGTTTGTCAACGATTTCGAGAATGCAGTCTTCGACCGCAATAAGTTGGTGATGCACCTGGACAAGGAGGTATATAAGGGCGGTAGCCTGCCAAACCTCATCGATGGTGGTGCACCATTGGAGATCGGTAAGTTTAACACCAAGACTAAGTAAGGAGGACTATAGACAATGATAACAGCAAATTTATTCATGTTCGTCGTCTTGGCAGTTGTCATCCTTGGCTCAGCCTTGATGTGCGTATTCACCAAGCGTATCATGAGAGCGGCAACCTTCCTGTTGTTCGTGCTCTTCGGTGTTGCCGGCATGTTCTTCTTGCTCGACTACACATATCTTGGTGCAGCTCAGATTTCAGTTTACGCAGGTGGTATCACCATGCTTTATGTTTTCGCCATCCAGTTGGTATCTAAGCGTACACTCCAGGGTCTCTTGGAGCACGTGAAGGGTAGCAAGGTATTGGGTCGCGCCTTGGTTTGCCTCGTAGGTTTCGTTACCTTGGCAGTCATCGTGCTCAAGAACCACTTCATTGACATGGCAGCTACTGTAGCTGACCAGGAGGTTCCTATGGACCAGGTGGGTTCTGCACTTGTAGGTGCTGACAAGTACGGCTATGTATTGCCATTCGAGTTTATCTCAGTATTCTTGTTGGCATGTATCATTGGTGGTATCTTAATCGCAAGAAAGGAGGATAAGAAATGATTCCAGTACAATGTTTCTTCGTGCTCTCAGCACTCTTGTTCTTCATCGGAGTATATGGTTTTGTTACTCGTCGTAACCTCGTTGCCATGCTTATCTCCATCGAGTTGGTGCTGAATGCAGCCGATCTCAACTTCGCTGTGTTCAACCGCATCCTCTTCCCAGGACAGTTGGAAGGTTTCTTCTTCACATTGTTCTCCATCGGAGTGGCAGCAGCCGAGACAGCCGTAGCTTTGGCTATCATTATTAACGTTTACCGCAACTATAACAGTGACCAGGTGAACAGTATTGAAAACATGAAATTCTAAAGTAAGACAATGAATTACAGTTATGCATTTTTGATACTTCTTCTCCCATTCCTGAGCTTCCTGGTTCTGGGACTTGCGGGTATGAAGATGAAAAAGCAGGTAGCAGCTATCATCGGTACCGTATTGATGGGCTGTGTGTTCGCTATGTCTGTATATACAGCTTACGAATACTTCTTTGCCGTTGGTCGTGAAGCCTCTGGCTTGTACCCAACTGTTACCGTATTTAATTTCACATGGTTGAAGTTTACCGAGTTGCTGACTTTCAACATCGGTTTCCGCTTGAGCCCAATCTCTGTATTGATGCTCATCGTGATTACCACTGTCAGCTTCATGGTTCACATCTATAGCTTCGGTTATATGGCTGAACGTGATGAGAACTACAAGGTAGAGGGCTATGAGAAGGGTATGCAGCGTTTCTACGCTTACCTCAGCTTGTTCACCATGTCAATGTTGGGCTTGGTAGTAGCTACCAACATCTTCCAGATGTACTTGTTCTGGGAGTTGGTGGGTGTTTGCTCATATCTGCTCATTGGTTTCTACTATCCAAAGCATGCTGCCGTACATGCCAGCAAGAAGGCGTTCATCGTAACTCGTTTCGCTGACCTCTTCTTCTTGATTGGTATCTTGTTCTACAGCTTCTACGTAGGAACCTTCAACTATGACTTGAATGCTCAGCCTGAGCTTCAGAGCTCTTTGGCAGGTGCTGCTTGGGTAATGCCTACTGCGTTGTTCTTGATGTTCATCGGTGGTGCTGGTAAGAGTGCGATGTTCCCATTGCACATCTGGTTGCCAGATGCCATGGAGGGTCCAACTCCTGTATCTGCATTGATTCACGCTGCTACCATGGTCGTAGCCGGTGTATATCAGGTAGCCAGCCTCTTCCCAATCTGGGTGGAGTATGCTCCTAACACCTTGCACTATGTAGCTTACATCGCAGCGTTCACCGCATTCTATGCTGCAGCCGTAGCTTGCTGCCAGCGTGATATCAAGCGTGGTTTGGCATTCTCTACCATCTCTCAGATCGCTTACATGCTCGTTGCCCTCGGCGTTTGCTTCGCTGTTGACAATCATCACGGTGGTTTGGGTTACATGGCAGGTATCTTCCACTTGTTCACCCACGCCATGTTCAAGGCTTTGTTGTTCCTCTGCTCTGGTGCCATCATCGTCATCATCGGCAGCAACTTCAAGGACTACATGGGCGGCTTGCACAAGTACATGCCTATCACCAACATCTGCTTCTTGATCGGTTGCTTGGCGATTGCAGGTATTCCTCCATTCGCAGGCTTCTTCTCTAAGGACGAGATCATCACAGCATGCTTCCAGTTCTCTCCATTCATGGGTTACTTCATGACATTGGTAGCTGGTATGACAGCATTCTATATGTTTCGTCTCTACTACGTTATCTTCTGGGGACAGAGCTACTACGAGCTCGATCCTGAGCATCGTCGTAAGCCACAGGAGGTACCATTCGTGATGTGGGGTCCATTGGTATTCCTCGCAGCCATCTCTTGTGTTTGCGGTTTGATTCCATTCGGTCACTTCATCTCAGCTACAGGTCAGAGCTACGACATCCACATCGATACACAGGTGGCTTGCACCTCTATCGTAGTCGCTTTGATCGGTATCGGTTTGGCTACCTATATGTATGCTCCTAAGAAGACTCCATTGGCAGATACCTTGGCTAAGAAGATGCCTAAGTTGCACAAGGCAGCCTTGAATCGTTTCTATATCGACGATGCTTGGCAGTTCTTCACTCACAAGATTGTCTTCGGTTTGTTCTCAAAGCCTATCGCATGGTTCGACCGTCGCGTGATCGATGGCACCTTCAACTTCATGGCTTGGAGCGCACAGGAGGCAGGCGAGACTATCCGTCCATGGCAGAGCGGCGACGTACGCAGCTATGCTATTTGGTTCCTCACGGGTACCGTGGCATTGACACTCTGCTTGCTCGCACTTCTTTAATTTAAGTCTCACAATGAAATAAATAGAAAAGAAATGAATTTAAGTATATTCGTCATAGTACCACTCCTGATGTTGCTCGGCCTCTGGTTGGCTCGCAACGATAAGCAGGTACGTGGTGTGATGGTAGCGGGTGCCACTGTATTGCTGGGCCTCTCCATCTATTTGGTGTTTGCATTTCTCGAAGCTCGTGAGACAATGCCAGCCGACCAAGCTCCTATGCTCTTCACTTACTGTGTGCCTTGGTTTGAGCCATTGCACATCAACTATTCACTCGGTGTGGATGGTATCTCAGTAGTGATGATTCTCTTGACTTCTGTCATCGTGTTCACTGGTACATTTGCTTCATGGCAGATGGAGCCAATGAAGAAGGAATACTTCCTCTGGTTCACCTTGTTGAGCATCGGTGTATATGGCTTCTTCATCTCTGTCGACATGTTCACCATGTTCATGTTCTATGAGGTAGCCCTCATCCCTATGTACCTCTTGATTGGTGTATGGGGTAGTGGTGCGAAGGAGTATTCAGCCATGAAGTTGACATTGATGTTGATGGGTGGTTCTGCGCTCTTGATCATCGGTATCTTGGGTATCTACTTCTACAGTGGTGCTCAGACCTTCGAGATCCTTGACATCGCTCACCATACTGGTGGTGCTCATGCCATCCCAGCTAGTGTGCAGAATGTGTTCTTCCCATTGCTCTTCATCGGTTTCGGCATCCTTGGAGCTTTGTTCCCATTCCACACATGGTCTCCTGATGGTCACGCCAGTGCGCCAACAGCCGTATCTATGTTGCACGCCGGTGTATTGATGAAGCTCGGTGGTTACGGTTGCTTCCGTATCGCCATGTTCCTCTTGCCAGCCGCTACTCACGGATTCTGGATCAAGGTGTTCTTGGTATTGACCACCATCTCTATCGTATATGGTGCTTTGTCAGCATGTGTACAGACCGACTTGAAGTACATCAACGCTTACTCTTCAGTATCTCACTGTGGTATGGTGCTCTTCGCTCTCTGTATGATGACTCAGACAGCAGCTACTGGTGCTATCCTCCAGATGTTGTCTCACGGTTTGATGACCGCCCTATTCTTCGCAGTCATCGGTATGATTTATCACCAGGCAGGTACACGTGACGTACGTTACTTGGGTGGTTTGATGAAGATTATCCCATTCCTCTCAGTAGGTTATGCAGTAGCTGGTTTGGCCAACCTCGGTTTGCCAGGTTTCTCAGGTTTCGTAGCCGAGATGACCATCTTCGTAGGTTCCTTCCAGAATGCAGATACCTTCCATCGTGTATGTACCATCATCGCTTGTACATCTATCGTTATCACCGCCGTATACATCTTGCGTTGCGTGGGTAAGATTTTGTACCAGAAGGTTCCAAATCCAAAGTTGGAGAAGCTTCACGATGCTACCTGGGACGAGCGTATCGCTGTCGCAGGCTTGATCGCTTGTGTGGCAGGTCTCGGTATGTTCCCACTCTGGGCAGAGGAGATTATCATGGACGCCGTAGGTCCTATCTTTAGTGTAATCATGTAATAAATATCAGAAGAAATGAATTACAGTCAATTTTTAAATATGATTCCAGAGGCTACCTTGATGGCAGTTTTGATCATAACTTTCATTGCTGATTTCTGCAGCTCAAAGACTGCAGAACGTAAGTGGTTCAATCCTCTGGTATCCCTGTTGATGGTGGCTCACATCGTCATCAACATTTTCCCTACAGAGGCAGCTGAGGCTTTCGGTGGTATGTATGCCACTAGTCCTGCTGCTGGTGTATTGAAGACTATCTTGGCGCTCGGTACCCTCATCGTCATCATTCAGGCGAAGGAGTGGTTGAGCCGTGAGGATACAGCCTTCAAGGAGGGTGAGTTCTATATGCTCATCATCTCTACCTTGCTGGGTATGAACATGATGGTAAGTGCCAACCACTTCCTCTTGTTCTTCTTGGGTCTTGAGATGGCATCTGTGCCAATGGCATGCTTGGTGGCTTTCGACAAGTATCGTCACAATTCAGCCGAGGCAGGTGCTAAGTTCATCCTCACCGCTACATTCTCTAGCGGCGTGATGATCTATGGTATCTCATTGCTCTATGCCGCCTGTGGTACATTGTACTTCAACGACATGGCTAGCGTGATTTCAGCATCTCCATTGACCATCGCTGGTATGGTATTCTTCTTCAGTGGCTTGGGCTTCAAGATTTCCTTGGTTCCATTCCACTTCTGGACAGCCGATTCATACCAGGGTGCCCCAACTACTGTTACAGGTTACCTCTCAGTAGTATCTAAGGGCGCTGCTGCATTCACCCTCTGCGCTATCTTGATGAAGGTGTTTGCGCCAATGGTAGAGTACTGGACCGTACTTCTGTACATCGTCATCGTATTGTCTATCACCATCGCCAACTTGTTTGCGATTCGTCAGAGCGACTTGAAGCGTTTCATGGCATTCTCTTCTATCTCTCAGGCAGGTTACATCATGTTGGCAGTAGTTGGCAACTCAGCGATGAGCGTATCAGCCTTGACCTACTATGTATTGATTTATGTAGTAGCCAACCTGAGCGTCTTCACCATTATCTCTTCTATCGAGGAGCACAATAATGGTACTGTACAGATGGACAGCTATAATGGTCTTTACAAGACAAACCCACGTTTGGCATTCTTGATGACCTTGGCGTTGTTCTCATTGGGTGGTATTCCTCCATTCGCAGGTATGTTCAGTAAGTTCTTCGTGTTCATGGCTGCCGTTGGTACACACGACATCCACAACACACTGGGTGCTTGGGCATACGGCGTGGTATTCATTGCCTTGGTTAACACCGTATTGAGCTTGTACTACTACTTGCTCATCGTGAAGGCGATGTTTATCAAGCACAGCGACAACCCATTGCCAACCTTCCAAAGCGCATGCTCTACCAAGTTGGCTCTCGCTATCTGCACCGTAGGTATCGTAGCATTCGGTATCTGCTCATTTGTATACGACTGGATATCTGTTGCGGTTAACGCATAATCCATCCGATATATTGATTATCATTAAAATCCCAGCTATTAGGTTCTTAGCCTAGTTGCTGGGATTTTTTTGTCGTTTTTTTTCTTTATTTCATTTTTTTGCAGTACCTTTGCAACCGCAAAAATAAAATAAAAATTATTACTAAAAAGATTA
Source organism: Candidatus Segatella intestinihominis (assembly GCA_900548535.1). Taxonomy (GTDB): domain Bacteria; phylum Bacteroidota; class Bacteroidia; order Bacteroidales; family Bacteroidaceae; genus Prevotella; species Prevotella intestinihominis. The sequence goes on from URLG01000001.1 coordinate 72,150, forward strand.
TGGATAAACTTCCAATGAACGATGTGCCGATGCTGGTAAGTGCCATCAACTTCCTGCTCAGGGACCATGAGTTCGAAACATTAGATGAAATCTGCTATCACTTTAATGTGGACAGAAAAGAGTTAGAAGAGAAAATGGCTGCTCAGGGATTTGAGTGGTCTGAGGAACAGAAGAAGTTCTGGTAATTTTCAATTAATAATTTATAATTATGGAATCTTCTGTTTCTAAGGGTCGACCGCTTTGGAAGACCATCCAAGATTATGTGCTCATAGCCATAGGCATGATATCATACGCCATCGGCTGGAACCTCTTTCTCTTGCCAACCAATGTTACGGCAAGCGGACTGCCTGGTATTTCCTCTATTATCTATTGGGCTACGGGATTCCCTGTGATGATACCTTATTTCGTGGTGAATGCCTGTTTGCTCTTTGCGGCATTCAAGATTCTGGGTGCCAAGTTTTGTGCCAAGACGCTCTATGCCGTATGTGTGGTTACCGCCTTGTCGTCCTTCTTCGCTGCAGAGATGAGGGATGTGCAGCTCCTTCAGGATCAGCCTCTTTGGGCAGCCATCATCGGTGCCGTGTTCTGCGGATGTGGAATCGGTCTCGGTTTCTCGGCAGGTGGTAGTACGGGTGGTACGGACATCGTTGCTGCCATTGTGAATAAGTATCGTGACATCTCGCTGGGTAGGGTGATTATGATTTGCGATATCTTTATCATTACCTCCAGTTATCTGGTGGTGCAGGATGTGGAGAAAGTGCTGTATGGCTATGTGGTTCTCTGCGTGCAGGGCTTCTGTATAGACCAGGTAGTGAACAGCCGCCGGAGAAGTGTGCAGTTCTTTATCATCTCCAAGAAATATGAGGAGATAGGTAGGCGTATCAATACCGATGCCGATCGCGGCGTAACGGTGGTAAATGCTTCGGGCTTCTATTCTGGACAGGATGTGAAGATGCTCTTTGTGCTAGCTAAACAGCGACAAGCCCAGACCATCTTCCGACTCATCAGCGAGATAGACCCTCAGGCTTTCGTCAGCCAGAGTGCAGTCATCGGTGTATATGGTGAAGGCTTTGATAAGATCAAATATAAAGCAAAAAAAGAGCATGGAGTTTGATGACTCCATGCTCTTTTTCGATTTCTAGAGTAGCGGCTTCAAGAACTTTACGGTATAGCCCTTGGCTTTCTTTACCATTTCTTCAGGTGTACCAGCGAAGAGGAGCTGACCACCGCCACGACCACCTTCTGGACCCATGTCGATGATGTAGTCGGCTAGCTTGATGACATCCAGGTTGTGCTCGATGATGATGACCGTGTTGCCTCGGTCCACCAACTTTTGCAATACATCCATCAGGATGCGGATGTCCTCGAAGTGGAGACCTGTGGTAGGCTCATCAAGGATATAGAGCGTCTTGCCCGTATCTCGCTTGGAAAGTTCGGTGGCTAGCTTTACTCGCTGGCTCTCACCGCCTGATAGGGTGGTGGAACTCTGACCTAGTTTGATATAGCCCAAGCCCACACTCTGCAATGCCTTGATCTTATTGAGTATCTGTGGTACGTTCTCGAAGAACTCCACAGCCTGATTGATGGTCATGTCCAGAACATCTGAGATACTTTTGCCCTTGTAGCGAACTTCCAAGGTCTCTCGGTTGTATCGCTTGCCGTGGCATACCTCGCAAGGGACGTAGACATCGGGCAGGAAGTTCATCTCGATGGTCTTGTAGCCGTTGCCCTTGCAGGTCTCGCATCTGCCGCCCTTCACATTGAATGAGAAGCGGCCAGGCTTGTAGCCACGAATCTTTGCCTCTGGCAAACCCACGAAGAGCGAACGGATGTCGCTGAATACGCCCGTGTAAGTGGCAGGGTTGCTGCGAGGCGTTCTGCCGATAGGGCTTTGGTCCACATTCACCACCTTATCTATATTCTCCATGCCCTCGATGCAGTCGTATGGCATCGGCTTCTTGAGCGAGCGGTAGAAATGCTGCGAGAGGATAGGCTGGAGGGTCTCATTGACAAGCGTTGACTTGCCCGAACCGCTCACGCCTGTTACCACGATGAGCTTGCCCAATGGAAACTCCACGTCCACGCCCTTCAGGTTATTGCCCTTGGCTCCGTGGATGGTGATGCTCTTGCCGTTGCCCTCACGTCTGTGGTCGGGTATCTGGATCGCCATCTCGCCATTCAGGTATTGGGCGGTGATGGTATGCGTCTTCAGCATCTCCTGTGGGGTGCCTTGGAATACGACTTCGCCTCCCTTTCTGCCTGCCTTTGGACCTATGTCTACTATCCAGTCGGCGGCTCGCATCATGTCCTCGTCGTGTTCCACTACGATGACCGTGTTGCCCAGGTCGCGCAGTTCCTTGAGGCTATTGATGAGTCGCTCGTTGTCACGCTGGTGCAGTCCGATGCTAGGCTCATCGAGGATATAGAGTACATTGACCAACTGGCTACCTATCTGGGTGGCAAGGCGGATGCGCTGACTCTCACCGCCTGAGAGCGATGCCGACTGGCGATTGAGCGAGAGATAATTGAGGCCAACATAAAGGAGGAAGTTGACATGGGAGCGCAACTCCTTGATAATCTCGTGAGCCACCTTTGCCTTCATTGTTGGCAGATGTTCCTCTACCTGTTCTAGCCAATCACGCAGTTCGTCGATGTCGAGGTTAGCTACCTCAGAGATGTTCTTGTCCCATATCTTGAAGGAGAGCGATTCCTGCTTGAGTCGCTGGCCATGGCATTGCGGACACTCGATGGTGGAGATAAACTGGTCTGCCCACTTCTTGCCTGCTGCACTCTCATCATCCTCCATCACCTTTTGCAGGTAGTCGATGATACCATCGTAGGCGCAGAAATAGTCGGTGGAGGTGTGTACCTTCTCCTTGTCTATCTTCACATTCTCCAGGGTACCATAAAGAATCTCCTGCATGGCATCCTCTGGAATGTCACGGATAGGTGTCTTGAGGGAGAGGTCATATTTCTCCAAGAGCGATTCTATCTGCCAGAAAATCATCTGGTTCTTGTATTTGCCTAGTGGCACGATGCCGCCCTCGTGGATGCTCAGGCTGTCATCGGGAATCACCTTCTTGATGTCTATCTGGTTTACTCTGCCCAAACCCTTGCAGTGAGGACAGGCTCCTTCGGGAGAGTTGAAGGAGAACATATTTGGCGCTGGGTCTTGGTAGGCGATGCCTGTCACTGGATCCATCAGTCGCTTGGAGAAGTTCTTGCCTTCCTTCTGTCCTTTCTCGATGACCATCACCATACCATCTCCTTGTTTCATGGCGGTGGCTACGCTCTTGCGAATGCGCTCCTCGTCTTCTGGTTTTACCACCAGTTTGTCGATCACCACCTCTATGTTGTGGTTCTTGTAGCGGTCCAGTTTCATGTTGGGTACGATGTCGAGTATCTGTCCGTCTACCCTCACATAGAGATAGCCCTTGCGGCGCATGCTCTCGAAGAGTTCACGGTAGTGGCCCTTGCGCTGGCGGATGAGTGGGGCTAGGAGGAAGATGGCCTTGCCCTGGTACTGGTCCAGAATCATGTCGATGACCTGCTCCTCGGTGTATTTCACTATCGCCTCGCCACTGCGGTAACTATAGGCAGTGCCGGCACGGGCATAGAGCAGTCGCAGGTAGTCATAAATCTCGGTGGTAGTGCCCACGGTGGAACGAGGATTCTTGTTGGTGGTCTTCTGCTCGATGCTAATCACCGGACTCAGACCCGTAATCTTGTCTACGTCAGGGCGCTCCATATTGCCCAGAAAGTTGCGGGCATAGGCAGAGAAGGTCTCGATATAGCGACGCTGACCTTCGGCAAAGATGGTGTCGAAAGCCAACGACGACTTGCCCGAACCCGAGAGTCCGGTTATCACGGTGAGGGAGTTGCGTGGTATCTCCACGTCAATGTTCTTGAGGTTGTGAACACGCGCTCCCCATACATTTATCTTTTCTTGTTCCATGTTGTCTTATTCTCCTGAATGGGTTCTCCAGAATCTTTTTATCTTATTCTCCTGAGTTCATTTGGTTCTCGATGTAACCTCTTAATAGGTTGACATCTCGCTTGATGTTGTATGTCTTGCCGTCGGCTCCCTTTGCCTTGACCAGACAGAAGTAGACGCCATCCTTCACGGGTTTGCCATGGAAGGTGCCGTCCCAACCCGTGGATGGGTCGGTCCAGTCATAGAGCTTCTGTCCCCACCTATTATATATATAGGCATGGAATTCGGATATGTTCTTGTATCCATCCTTGGGCTTATAGATGTCGTTGATGCCATCACCGTTTGGGGAGAAGGCATTCGGCATCAGGAGCACGCTGGTTTGGTCCACCGGTTCGTCTTCAGGATTGTCTTCCGTCTGCGCCCAAGTTTGGGTGGCAAAAAGAGCCATAAATGCACAAAGTATACTTAATTTTAGTCTCATTTCTTAAATAATTTGTGCAAAGATAATAAAAAGCTGAGAGATTTTGGGTCAGTTACAAGATTTTTTGTATTTTTGCAAGAGAAAACTTTAAAATATTGAAGATATGAGACGAAAATTGAGATATTTTATGATGTTCATCGGGCTTTTGCTCTGTATGAGTATCACAGCCCAGACCATTAAGTGGCGCGACATCTATACGGTGAAGAAGAAGGATACTGTTTTTGGTATTGCCAAAAAGTATGGCTTGTCGTTGCCTGAGTTGATGGAAGCCAATCCAGAGATGAAGCAGGAGGGCTATATGCTGCAGAAGGGGGCTACTCTCTTTATCCCATACGGCAAGGGTGAGAAGAATCCGAATGCGCCTAAGGATGGCGACAAGGCGATTACCACGCTGCCTGCCATCGGCGGCAAACCTGTGGTAACAGGTCAGCCAGCTGTGGCTAGCAATGCCGTGAAGATAGGCGTGATGTTGCCACTGCATGATGTGGACGGAGACGGCAAGCGTATGGTGGAGTATTACCGTGGACTGCTGATGGCTTGCGAAACCTTGAAGCAGCAAGGCATCTCTACTGATGTGTATGCCTGGAATGTGCCAATCGACGCAGACATCCGCACCACCTTGTTGCAGGAAGGTGCCAGCCTGTGCGACATCATCTTTGGTCCGCTCTATACCAAGCAGGTGGCTCCTCTCACCAATTTCTGCAAGAGTTATGGCATCAAGCTCGTCATACCTTTCTCTATCAGTGGTGATGACGTGGAGCGCAACAAGGAAATCTTTCAGGTATACCAGAGCCCTGAGTCGCTCAATGATGCTACCATCAAGGCTTTCTTGAAGCAATTCACCAATGTGCATCCCATCTTCGTAGACTGCAATGACTCTACATCTCGTAAGGGTGCTTTCACCTTCGGACTCCGCAAGGAACTGGAAAAGCGCAACATCAACTATAGCATCACCAATGTGAACTCTAGCATTGATCAGTTTGCCAAGGCATTCTTGCCTAGCAAGCAGAATGTGGTGATTCTGAATACAGGCAGATCGCCACAGTTGACAGCCGTGCTCAATAAGTTGGATGAGTTTGATGAGAAATACCCAGGTGCCTCCATCTCCCTCTTCGGCTATACCGAGTGGCTGATGTATGCCAAGTACAATCTGGAGCGTTTCTATAAGTATGATACATATATCCCTTCCACCTTCTATTACAATGCCAATGCGCAGAAGACGAAGAACTTGGAGCAGAGATACAATCAGTGGTTTCATCAGCCTATGATGATAGCGCAGCCTCGCTTTGCCATCACGGGTTATGACCATGGTATGTATTTTATCCAGGGCATCAAGAAGTTTGGCAAGAACTTTACGGGCGAGCAGCAGGTGGTCTATCAGCCAGTGCAGACCCCATTGCGATTTGCCAAGACCGTGAAGGGTGGATATAAAAACAAGAGTTTCCAACTGATTCACTATACCTTCAATCATCAGATAGAGGCGATTAAGTATTAGTACTTTGAACTTTGAGATTTGAACATTGAACTTTATGATATGTGTTTGATAAGAAAATATATACTGTTTTTCCTGTTGCTGATCTTCGGAATCCCGGTTTCGGCTCAGATAGGAGAGCATCGCAATGACTTTGCCGTGGGATTCAACGGCGGTTATGTGCTGAGCAAAGTGGGCTTCCAGCCCGATGTACAGCAGAAGCAGCATGGTGGAATCACGGCAGGTTTTTCTATGAAATATACCTGCGAGAAGTATTTCAAGACCATCTGCTCCATCTATGCCGAGGTCAACTACGCCAAGGTGGGATGGAAGGAAAACATCCTGGACATCGACAACAATCCGGTGATTATCACCGAGACCCAGCAGCCGATGGCTTACAGTCGCACCATCAACTATATACAGGTGCCTGTGTTTGCTCACCTTGCTTGGGGTAGGGAAGTGAGAGGACTCAACATCTTCGTGAATGCCGGTCCGCAGTTTGGCTTCTACATGAGCGACAAGACGGATACCAACTTCGATGTAAGGAAGATGCCGGCTACCGATAATGACCGAGTAAGCCCCGTGGTGGCGCAAGATACGATGGCGGTGAAGAACAAGCTAGACTATGGTATCGCCCTCGGACTGGGTGCGGAATATAGCATCCCTAAGGTGGGACACTTCCTGGTAGAGGCTCGCTACTATTATGGCCTGGGCAATATCTATGGCTCTTCGAAGAGGGATTACTTCGGCAAGAGCAACTATGGGCAGATAGTGATCAAAGCATCCTATCTCTTTGATATCACCAGAACCAAGAACGTGAAGAGAAAATAAATTACAATAGATAAATGACAACAACAGAAAAGATTCAACAGAAATTGAGCGACTCAGCGTCGGCTCGATGGACCGCCCTTCTCATCGTGAGCTTCACGATGATGTTTGGCTACTTTTTTACAGACGTGATGTCTCCATTGGAGCCGCTCTTGACTGCGGCTAAGGAAGATGGAGGACTGGGACTCGGCTGGAGTTCGGACGAATATGGATTCTTCTCGGGTTCCTACGGATACTTCAATGTATTCCTCTTGCTCCTTTTCTTCGGCGGTATCATCTTGGATAAGTTTGGCATCCGTTTCACGGGTGTGCTCTCTACCATCTTGATGTTTGCTGGAGCTATGGTGAAGTGGTATGCCGTAGGTCATAGCTTTGAGGGAACCATTGATGTGCCATTCTTTGGTACTTATCATACACAGGTGGTGCTTGCCGCCCTTGGTTTTGCCATCTATGGTGTGGGCTGCGAGATTTGCGGTATCACCGTGAGCAAGGTCATCGTGAAGTGGTTTACGGGCCATGAGTTGGCACTTGCCATGGGTGTGCAGGTGGCTTTGGCTCGTCTGGGTACTGCCGCAGCCCTGGGTGCCTCCCTTCCATTCGCCAAGATGATGGGTGGCGTGTCAGCCTCTGTAGGTCTGGGTGCAGCCTTGCTTTGTGCGGGTGTGCTCGTTTACCTCGTTTACTGCGTGATGGATAAGAAGGAGGATGCTTCGGCTGCTGCCGTGGCTTCTGAGCCAGAAGAGGGATTCAAGTTTGCCGACTTGATCGGCCTGGTGAAGACCACAGGTTTCTGGTATGTGGCTTTCCTCTGCCTGATGTTCTATGCCGGCGTGTTCCCATTCTTGAAGTTTGCCACCAAGTTGATGGTGTTCAAGTACGGTGTGGATGCCGATGTAGCGGGACTGATACCAGCCATGTTGCCATTCGGTACCATCATCTTGACTCCACTCTTTGGTGCCTTGTACGACAAGGTGGGCAAGGGTGCTACCCTGATGATTATCGGTAGTTGCCTCTTGACCTTGGTACATGTGGTATTCGCCTTGCCAATCAACTCTTGGGTTATCGCCATCGCCATGATGCTCATCCTGGGTGTAGCCTTCGGACTGGTACCATCTGCCATGTGGCCATCCGTGCCAAAGATTATTCCAATGAAACTTCTGGGTACTGCATACGCCCTCATCTTCTATATCCAGAACATCGGCTTGGCTCTTGTTCCAGTATGGATCGGTAAGGTAAACCAGGCTAACACAGCTGCCGATGGCATCATCGACTATACCCAGACGATGACCATCTTTGCCGGCTTTGGCGTGATAGCCATCGTCATCTCTCTGCTCCTCTTGATGGAGGACAAGCGCAAGGGATATGGCTTGCAGAAACCAAACGTGAAGAAGTAATTAAGAATTAAGAATTAATAATTGAAGAAAGGAAATAACCATGAATGCTACGCCTGAATCATTGATTAAAGAGTATGCTGACCCGATAGAGCAGCAGGAGATAGACAAGTTTGTGTGCTCAGAAATGAGCCGACAGATACACCGATATATCAAGGGTATGTCGGGTACCAAGCAAGCTATGCTCAAGTTTGAGGAGCGATTGGCTAGCCTCTCTGTGCCAGAGAAGGAAAAGGCCATTGCCAAGTATATTGACTTGAATCGCAAGGTATTGAAAGGATTGGACCTGAAGATGATCCTGGTTCGTTCGGTAGCCAACTATTGCGATACATTCCAGTATATGCTGGACTTCATCAACGACAAGCGCAAGATGATATTCTATTATCAACGCCTGAAGGAGAAGTATGTGCAGTATCATGAGGTGTTTGAGCAGGATGGCAAGTTTGGCATGAAAGACTATCAGGGCAACTTGATGCTTTCGCCAACTTATGATTTCCTTCGCACATGTTATGTTTACAATGATGACCTGACCGCTGTTCCTGTTATTGCAGAGAAGAATGGTAAGATGGGTTTGGTGCTCCCAGATGGTAATGATACCATCGTAGCCGATTTCCTATATGATGAAATCTGCCTGAGAGATGAGTATCCTTACTTCGAGGCCACCCGTGACGGCATCACTGGACATATCGATAAGTTTGGTAATTTTATCAACTAAAAAGATAAAGGGCAATCAGATTGGAATTTATACCATCTGATTGCCCTTTTTTAGCGATATTGCTATCGCCTTTCTTATCTAATTCTCTCTCGTCTTCTATCCGAATGAATTATTAATTATTCATTATCAATTATCCCAAATACTTCATCAAGATCTTGATCTTACCGCTGTCACGGAGCTTGATGATACTCTTCTCACGAATCTGGCGTACACGCTCACGAGTCAAGTTAAACTCGCTACCGATTTCCTCCAAACCTTTCTCATGGCAACCGATGCCATAGCAGTAGCATAGAATCTTGCGCTCACGCTCCTTCAATACAGAGGCAAGCACACGCTGCAACTCGCTGCTCATAGACTCGAAGTCAACGCCCTTATCTGTACGGCTGTCGTCACCTGAAGCCATCACGTCGACCATCGCATTGTCATCATCGTCGCTACCAAATGGCGCATCGATACTCATGTGGTGGTTATCAGCCTTGATGGTCTGGTCTATCTTGCTCTCCTCCATCTTGGTAATCTGAGCCAACTCTGCAACAGAAGGCTTGCGCTGGTTCTCCTGCTCGAACTTGCTGATCTCAGCACTGATCTTGCTCAATGCACCTACCTGGTTCAAAGGCAAGCGAACAATACGGCTCTGCTCAGCGATAGCCTGAAGGATGCTCTGGCGAATCCACCATACAGCGTATGAGATGAACTTAAAACCACGAGTCTCGTCAAACTTCTCGGCAGCCTTTACCAAACCGATGTTACCCTCGTCGATGAGGTCGGTAAGAGAAAGCCCCTGATGCTGATACTGCTTGGCAACAGACACAACGAAACGGAGGTTTGCCTTGACCAATTTATCCTTGGCACGCTCACCTTCGCGTCCGCCCTTACGAATCTTCTGGGCGAGTTCAATCTCCTCATCAATGGAGACCATAGGTTCACGACCAATCTCCACCAAGTACTTATCAAGTGCTTCACTGGAACGGTTGGTTATACTCTTACTAATCTTAAGTTGTCTCATAAATACCCTTTTACCTTTCTATTTATTTTATGTAGAATTTCTTTATTATTTGAAACCAGTCTCTGATTTCGGGGTGCAAAGTTACAAAAAAAATGCAAACAAGATGTAATAAAAAGCGAAAATCTTTCTCCTATTTATATGTTTTTTAGTGATTTAGACGCTTTTTTAATAGAAAACTGCTTTTTCTTGGTGTCTTTTTGGTGCAGAATGTTTGTAATATCGAATAAATTGTGTACCTTTGCAACGAATAAACGAGAAAAGAATAACTAAATAATAAGAATAAAACAATTAAAAAAAATTATGTTTGAGAATCAACCAAAAGGTCTGTGGACCTTAGCTTTGGCTAATACGGGCGAGCGCTTTGGCTATTATACCATGCTTGCCGTGTTTGCATTGTTCCTTGGTGAGAACTTCGGCTTTGATGCTGGTACGGCATCAGAGATTTATACTTGGTTCCTCACTGCTGTGTATTTCTTGCCTTTGTTTGGTGGTATGGCTGCCGACAAGTGGGGTTACAACAAGATGGTCATCATCGGTATCCTCATCATGTTCCTGGGCTATTTCTTCCTTTCCATCCCTCTGGGTGGTGGCGCTGTGGCTGTGGCTGCCATGGGTGCGGCATTGCTGCTGGTCAGCTTGGGTACGGGTTTCTTCAAGGGTAACCTCCAGGTGATGGTGGGCGACCTCTACAATGACCCTAAGTATGCGCAGCATCGTGACTCCGGCTTCTCTTTGTTCTATATGGCTATCAATATTGGTGCCCTCTTCGCACCTACAGCCGCTACATCCATTATGGCATGGGCACAGAACGACCTGGGCTATTCCAAGGCTGATTCTTATCACTTTGCATTTGCCGTGGCTTGTGTTTCTGTCATCATTTCCATCTTGATCTACTTCTTGGGCAAGAAGACATATCAGCAGGTACTTGCTAAGGGCAAGAAGGCTGATGGCGCTCAGGCTGAGGAGGTAGAGGAGATGAGCCCAGCTGAGACCAAGGAGCGCATCGTTTGCCTGACTTTGGTATTTGCTGTGGTTATCTTCTTCTGGATGGCTTTCCACCAGAATGGTCTGACCTTGACTTGGTTTGCTGATGAGTTTACTGCTCGTGAGGCTACTGGCGTTACAGGTATGGAGTTCAATGTATTGAACTTGGTATGGTGCATCTTCATGGTGTTTGGTATCTGTGGATTGCTCACTTCTGGCAAGGAGGCTACAGGTAAGTCTAAGCTTACCAACTTGGCACTCATCGTGATTCCAGCCGCCATCTTGGTTTATACTTATATGCAGCATGGCAGTGACACTGTTGCCATCGACGCTCCTATCTTCCAGCAGTTCAATCCTTGCTTCGTTGTGGCATTGACTCCAGTGAGCATTGCGCTCTTTGGTTGGTTGGGCAGAATTGGCAAGGAACCTAAGGCTCCTGTTAAGATTGGTCTCGGTATGTTGGTGGCAGCCTGTGCTTATCTCTTGATGACGGTATCAAGTATCGGTTTGCCTGCTACTGATCACCCTAACCATGTGGCAAATGTTACTCCTAACTTGCTCGTTAGCACATACCTCATCTTGACTTTCGCCGAGTTGCTCCTCTCACCAATTGGCATTTCATTTGTGTCTAAGGTAGCACCTCCTAAGTATAAGGGTATGATCATGGGTGGATGGTTTGTAGCCACTGCTCTTGGTAATAAGTTGGTTTCCATCCCAGGTCACATGTGGGATATGCCATTGCCAGTAGTATGGGGTACCTTGATGGTTATCTGCCTTCTCGCTGCCCTCTTCATCTTCTCTATTATCAAGAAGTTGAATCGCGTAAGCTAAATCATTTTAATGTACAATGTACAATGTATAATGTATAATTGATAATGTACAATGTATAATGAATAGATTATAAAATAAAAAATAAAAAAGCCTTCCCGAAACTTTTATCGGGAAGGCTTTTTGGTTATTTATGAATTGTACATTATACATTATCAATTGTACATTATACATTATTCATTACTTCTTCAGCCATTTGTCCAACCAGGCGAAGAAGGTTCTCTGCCAGAGAATGCCATTCTGAGGCTTCAATACCCAGTGGTTCTCATCTGGGAAGATGAGGAGCTCGGCTGGGATGCCACGCATACGAGCGGCATTGAAGGCACCCATACCCTGGTTGGCATTGATGCGATAGTCTTTCTCGCCGTGGATGCAGAGGATAGGGGTATCCCACTGATCTACAAACTTGTGAGGACTATTCTCGTAGGTCTTCTTGGCGTTGGCTGTCTGGTCCTTGTTCCAGTAAGCATCGTCGTACTCCCAGTTAGAGAACCATGCCTCCTCGGTATCGGTGTACATGCTCTCCAGATTGAAAGCACCATCGTGAGAGAGGAATGCCTTGAAACGCTTGTTGTGATGACCTGCTAGATAGTATACTGAGAAACCACCAAAGCTTGCACCTACACAGCCCAAGCGGTCCTTGTCCACGTATGGGAGATTCTGGGCTGCATCGTCGATGGCTGAGAGATAGTCGTTCATGCACTGACCGGTCCAGTCGCCACTTATTTCCTCGTTCCATTCGCTGCCGAAACCAGGCAGACCACGACGGTTAGGCAATACTACCACATAACCATTGGCTGCCATAATCTGGATGTTCCAACGGTAGCTCCAGAACTGGCTCACAGGGCTCTGTGGACCACCTTCGCAGAAGAGGAGGGTAGGGTACTTCTTGTTGGCATCAAAGTTGGATGGCAACATAATCCATACCAGCATCTGCTTGCCGTCTGTAGTCTTCACCCATCGCTGCTCGCACTTGCCCAGGTTCAACTGGCTCAGGATATGGTCGTTCTCACGTGTCAACTGCTCCACCTTGGTGCTCTTGGCGTCCTTGCCAGGCGTTACCATATAGATGTCGGTAGGGTGGGACATGCTGGCACGGGTAGCCAGAATCTTGTTGCCTTGGTTGGCGAGAGATACGCTGCCATAGTCAGCCCATTCGTTGGTAATCTGCTTTACCTCACCCTTCAGGTTGGTCTGGTAGAGGTTCAGCGTGCCGTGCCATACACCGATGAAAGTAAAGCTCTTGGAGTCCTTGTTCCAAGTGAAGCCCTCTACGTTAGAGTCAAACTTCTCGGTCACGTAGTTCTTCTTGCCAGTGGCTAGGTCATAGACGCAGAGGCGGTTGCGGTCGCTCTCATATCCATCACGAGCCATGCTCTGCCAAGCGATGTACTTGCCATCAGCAGAGAACTGAGGATTGGTGTCATAGCCCGGATTGTTCTTCAAGTTCTCAGGTGCATTGACAGCCTGATTTCTCATGCTCTTGGTAGCGTCTATCTTAGGCTCCACATAGCCCTCTTCCTTGCAGATGTTCTTGGTCTCGCGCGTACCTATATTATATAGGTAGATGTCAGAGTCGGTAGAGATGGCATACTGCACACCCTCCTTCTTTCTGCAAGTATAGGCGATGGTCTTGCTGTCTGGGCTCCAAGCCAACTGCTCGATGCCACCAAATGGTGCCATTGGGCACTCGAATGGCTCACCCTTCAGGATGTCCTCGCCCTCATTGATGCTGCCATCTTCTGCCACGTCGGCTACAAATGGATGCAGGATGCTCTCCACGTAGTGGTCCCAGTGGCGATAGTTCATGTCGGTTACCAGTCTGCCGGTAGCCAGAGGCAGGTCTGAAGGATTCTTCTGGATGGTACCGTTGTAAGGCAACTCCTTGATGAGGATCACCTTCTTGCCGTCAGGTGAGAACTTGAAGCCCTCGATGCCTTTCTCGTCCTGGGTCAGCTGCTTGCGGTCAGTGCCGTCTGGGTTCATGCTCCAGAGCTGTCCCTCACGCAGGAAGGCAATCTTCTGTCCGCCATTGATCCATGCAGCGTCACTCTCGCTCTTGGCGTCAGTGGTGAGCGCCTTCTTGTTCTTGCCATTGGCGTCCATGATGAAGAGCATCTGGTGGCTCTTGTTTTCCTTTACGCTGTAGTAACCTACCTGGTACACGATTTGCTTGCCGTTAGGCGAAGCCGCTGTACCGCCGATTCTTCCCATGGCCCAGAGAGCCTCAGGGGTCATCAGGTGGTTTTCCACCTTGATGTTGTTCTTCTGAATCATAGTTTGTGCATCAGCTGCAGTAGCGCTCATGGTGAGAGCAGCCGCAGCCAAAATCATTGCTTTAATCATGTTGTTTAGTTGTTATTATTTATTCAAGGTGCAAAGTTACATTAAAATTCTAAGTCAACAAAATTAAAATAGCAAAAAAAGGAGAAAATATTGGGGTAGTCTGCATATTTCTTGAGGAATGAAACACCTAATTGAGCGTATGAAACCATTTTTTTACGCAATGAACCCCCATTTTGGCAGAAAAGTAGTACTTTTGCAGTAAAAATTTGGAGAACAGGATACGATAAATCTGTCTTAATTCTTAATAAGGACTTATGGGTCGAGATGATGTGAATCAGTTTCGCCATGCTATTCCGGCAAGATGGCATCTAGGGAAAAAGATGTCACTTGTCGGATTTCTCACATTTTTTATGATGACTTTTTGGGATAATCCGATAGTTTTTTGTAATTTTGCACTCAAATTAGATTTTTCAAAATTATGAAGATAGGATTTGACAACGAGAAGTATCAGAAGATTCAATCTGAACACATCAAGGAGAGAATCTCTAAGTTTGATGGAAAGCTGTATCTCGAATTGGGAGGCAAGCTTTTCGACGACCACCACGCCAGCCGTGTTTTACCAGGTTTCATGCCTGATAGCAAACTGCGCATGTTCCAAAAAATCAGCGATAGCATAGAGATTGTTATCGTGATAAGTGCAGCCGACATCGAGAAGAACAAGACGCGTGCCGACTTGGGCATCACCTACGATGAGGATGTATTGCGCCTGCGTGGCGAATTTCAGAACCGTGGTTTTATGGTGGGTTCTGTTGTCATCACCCATTACAATGGTCAGCCTGCTGCCATCGCCTTCAAGCAGCGATTGGAGCGCCAGGGCATCAAGACTTACTGCCACTATCTCATAGAGGGCTATCCTCACGATGTGGACTTGATAGCTTCGGACGAGGGATTTGGCAAGAATGACTATGTGGAGACTGAGCGCCCACTGGTCATCGTTACTGCTCCGGGGCCTGGTAGCGGCAAGATGGCGGTATGCTTGAGCCAGCTCTATAATGAGAACAAGCGTGGCGTGCGTGCAGGCTATGCCAAGTTTGAGACCTTCCCTGTGTGGAATCTCCCACTGAAGCATCCGGTCAATATCGCCTACGAGGCTGCCACCGCCGACCTCAATGACGTGAACATGATAGACCCATTCCATCTGGAGGCATACAACAAGATAGCCATCAACTACAACCGCGACGTGGAGATCTATCCTGTGCTGAATGCGCTCTTCGAGGGCATCTATGGCAGCAATCCTTATAAGTCGCCTACGGATATGGGTGTCAACATGGTGGGCTTCTGCATCTCTGATGACGAGGCTTGCTGTGAGGCTTCCAAGAATGAGATTATCCGTCGCTACTATGCCGCTACCAATAAGTTGGCTATGGGGGCATGCAATGAGTCGGAGATCAATAAGATCAAGATGCTCTTCAATCAGGCTAAGATCAATACCGACTATCGCAAGGTGACGGTGGCTGCTAAGGAGTCGCTGAAGAAGACGGGGCATACCTCCTCAGCCTTGGAACTGGAGGATGGCACCATCATTACTGCCCATAGCAGCGAACTCTTGGGATGCAGCGCAGCCCTCTTGCTCAATGTGATGAAGCATCTGGCTGGCATCGACCACGAGCTGAAGTTGATACCTCAGTCCATGATCAAGCCTATCCAGCATACCAAGGTTAGCTATCTTGGCGGCAAGAATCCTCGCCTGCACACGGATGAGGTGCTCGTGGCGCTCTCCGTACTCTCTGAGAATGACGAGAACTGCAAGAAGGCACTGGAGCAGCTGCCTAAGCTCCGTGGCTGCCAGGTGCACTGCACAGTGATGCTAGGCGATGTGGACCAGCGCATCTTCAAGAAGCTGGGAGTCAACCTGACTTGTGAGCCAGTGCTGAAGAAATAAAATGAAAAAGAAATAAAGACGATAAAAAATAAAGGCAATAAAAAAGCAGCATATCCATTTTCGGATATGCTGCTTTTTTTGTATTTATCATGTGAGAATCTTATTTTCCAAGATTCTTTTTCTTTTCGTCGAGTTCAGCTTTCTTTCGCATCATCTCTTCCTGCTGCTGGCGCTGCATCTCCTGTAGGGCCTGCATACGTGCCATGATGCCGCTAGCCTTCTTAGGGTTGTTCTTGTTCTCCTGGTAGCGCTTCTCCAGAATGGCGAGGAGCTTCTCGTCGTTGGTAGTCTTGCGCAGTGTCCACATGATGGCGGCACTGAAGAACAATGAGATGAAGTAGTAGAAGTTCAAACCTGATGAGTAGTCATTGAACATGAAGAAGAACATCAATGGCATGAGGAACATCATCCACTGCATCATCTTCATCTGCTCTGCCTGCTGACCCACCATCTGGTCTCTCTGCTGGCGCATGGTCATCCAAGAGTACAGGAGGTTGGCTACACAGAAGAGGATACAGGTCAAACTCAAGTGGTCGCCTATCAACCAGATGTTAGTATTCCATTCGAAGATAGGGTCGTAGGTGCTCAAGTCGCTCATCCAGAGGAAGTGCTCACCACGCAGCTGGATGGCATTAGGCACGAAGTTGAACATAGCCACCCATACAGGCATCTGGATCAGCATAGGGATACAACCAGAGAGTGGGCTTACGCCATACTTGGCATACTCCTGCATCATCGCCTGCTGCTTCTGCATCTGGTCCTCAGGCTTGTTATACTGAGCGGTGGCAGCCTCGAGCTTTGGCTTCAATACTCTCATCTTGGCACTGCTCATATAGCTCTTCTTCACCATAGGATAGGTGATGAGCTTCAGGAGGAGCGTGATGAGAATCAATACGATACCCATAGGGAAGATCTTGCTCAGCCAGTCGAAGACGTAGAGGGTGAAGAAGCGGTTGATCCAGCGGATGATAGGCCATCCCAGGTATACCAGCTTCTGGAACTCCAACTCCTTGCCGAAGGTGCTTTCCTTCTCGGTGTTCTTGAGTATCTGGAAGTCGTTAGGACCAAAGTAGAACTCAAACTCAGATGCCTTCTTGCCCGTAGGGTCGAAACCAGTCTTCATCTTAGCCTGGAACTGCTTCAGATAGCCAGAGCCCTTCTCCTGAGGTACAGAAGTCATGAGGGCATCCTTGTCGAAGTTGTCCTTAGCCACGATGATGGCAGAGAAGAACTGGTTCTTGAACGATACCCAGTCGATGGTCTCGTCTATCTTCTCATCGATTTTCTCGCTGCCCTCGTTCAGGTGGTCTGTGCCGCCCTCAGCGTCGTGATAGGTCAGGGTGGTGTAGCGGTTCTCAAACATGAAGCCGCGCTCCTGCTGTCGAGCCTTGTCGCTCCAGTCCACGTCCATCTTGCTGTAGTTAGGCGAGAAGAGGCCAGCCATGCCCTGAGCCTGGAGGCTCATGTGGAGCATATAGTCCTTGCCCAGTGTATAGGTCATGCTGAGCGTCTTGCCCTCACCAGCCACTGCCGTCATGGTAACGGTAGAGTCGGTCACGTTGGAAGGAGTGAAGTATAGGTCGCTGGTGATGATGTTGGCTTCCTTAGCCTCGAGCATGAACTTGAGGCTCTGGTCGGCACCATCAAAGAGGGTTACGTCCTTAGCGTCAGCCGAACCGTCCTTTACCTTGATGTTATGACCCACATATCCCTTGATGACAGCCTTTTCCACTGTACCACCCTTGGTGTTGAGAGTCAACTCCACTTTGTCGTTTTTCAATACCACTTTCTGAGCCTGTCCCTTCAGTGCCGAATAGAATAGGGCGGTAGAGTCAGTCTCAATCTTAGCCTTGGCATCAGCCTGGCGCTTAGCAGCGGCAGCCTGATTGGCTTTTTCCATCTCGGCGTGCTTAGCCTTGGCGATGGAGTCCTGAACGAATGCCGCTCTCTGTTCTTCCGCAGAAGGCTGAGAATACCAGCTGAAACCTATCAGCACGACGGCAATCAGGAGGAAACCGATAATGTTGTTTTTATTCATTTATTGTTATTTTTGTTATTTCTCTCTGGTCCCAAGACCGCTCTCTTGCCTTATTTCTTGTTGGCAATGGCAGTCTTCACGAAGTCCACGAACAGTGGGTGTGGCTTCAATACCGTGCTCTGGTACTCTGGGTGATACTGTGTACCGATGTACCATTTCAAGCCTGGTATCTCCACGATTTCCACCAAGTCGCTCTCTGGGTTGCGACCCACGCACATCATGCCGTTCTTCTCGTATTCCATCTGGAACTCGTTGTTGAACTCATAGCGATGGCGATGGCGCTCCTGTATGTGTTCCTTCTTATAGATGTTGAACACGCGGCTGCCCTGCTTCAGTATGCACTCGTAAGCGCCCAGGCGCATGGTGCCTCCCATATTGGAGATGTTCTTCTGCTCCTCCATGATGTCTATCACGTTGTGTGGAGTCTTCTCGTCCATCTCGCGGGAGTTGGCATCCTTATAGCCCAATACGTTGCGGGCAAACTCGATGACCATCATCTGCATACCCAGGCAGATGCCGAAGGTTGGGATGTCGTGGGTGCGGGTATAGTGGGCTGCGATGATCTTGCCCTCGATGCCACGCTGTCCGAATCCTGGGCAGATCACGATGCCGTCCTGGTCCTTGAGCTGCTCAGCCACGTTGTCCTCTGTGAGGTATTCTGAGTTGATGAAGGTGATCTTCACCTTATGGTCATTATAGGTACCTGCATGTGAGAGGCTCTCGCGGATGCTCTTGTAGGCATCCTGGAGGTCATACTTGCCCACCAGTCCGATGTTGACGGTCTCTGTCGCCTTGTTTCTGCGGTCTAGGAATGCCTTCCAAGGTCCCAGGGCAGGGGTCTCGCCGATAGGTTCGCCCATCTTGCGCAGGATGGCGGTGTCCAGTCCCTGGTTCTGCATGTTGACTGGCACCTCGTAGATGCTAGGCAGGTCCTCGCTCTGGATCACGCAGTCCAGGTCCACGTTACAGAAGCTAGCCACTTTCTTCAGGATGCCCTGCTCCAGGTGCTTCTCGGTGCGGAGGATGAGGATGTCTGGCTGAATGCCCACGCTCTGCAGTTCCTTGACGGAGTGCTGGGTAGGCTTGGTCTTCAATTCACCTGCTGCCTTGAGATAAGGGATGTAGGTGAGGTGTACGTTGATGGCGTTCTTGCCCAATTCCCACTTCAACTGGCGGATGGCCTCCATGAAAGGAGCACTCTCGATGTCGCCGATGGTACCACCTATCTCGGTGATCACGAAGTCGTAGTGATACTTCTGACCGAGCAATTTCACGTTGCGCTTGATCTCGTCGGTGATGTGAGGCACCACCTGGATAGTCTTGCCGAGATAGTCGCCACGGCGCTCCTTGTCGATGACAGCTTTGTAGATACGACCTGTAGTGAGGGAATTTGCCTTTGTTGTCTGAATACCTGTGAATCTCTCGTAGTGACCGAGGTCGAGGTCTGTCTCCATACCGTCCACTGTCACGTAGCACTCACCATGTTCATAGGGGTTCAGTGTGCCCGGGTCGATGTTGATGTATGGGTCAAACTTTTGAATTGTAATGTTGTAGCCTCTGGCTTGCAGAAGCTTGCCGATGGATGAAGAGATGATTCCTTTTCCCAATGAAGAAACCACACCACCAGTAACGAAGATGTACTTTGTTTCAGCCACGATGTTTATATTTTAAATTAGAATAATTTGGCTGCAAAGTTACGATAAATTTGTGAAATAGCCAAAATATTTCAAATAAAGCATGGAGATTTATGAATTATTTATTACCTTTGTGCCCAAAAATATGAATAAAGGTATGAAAATAAGAATAGGATTACTCATTTTTGCACTTGTTGCAGGCTTGGGGACAGCTACTGCTCAGCGTTCTCACAAGAGGGTACAGAAGGATAATCTCTTGCAGATGGAATCTGAACTGGTGAAGAAATATACCGACTCGCTGGCTCTTGCACGCCAGCGTGCCGACTCGCTCCAGCTGGAGGCTAACGATAGCCGATACTCCATGCTCTTCACGCCGCTCACCTTCTATCAGGGTCCGGGCCATCGCTTCTTGCGCCTCAATCAGGTGACTGACTCTGTGGATGCCTTGGGATCATCGCTCGATGCTGCCCTGATGCATGTTTACCTCAACCGCCCCGACTTGGTCAGGGATACGGAGTCGCATCTCAAGCAGGTGGGGGCGCCTATCGCAGCCCAGTCCAAGCCCAAGAAGAATCATTCTGACATCGTGGACCAGGTGGCTCCCAAGGCGATAGAGCCTGATGCCGCTCCGATGGATTTCATCATCACCCGTCCTAATTTCTGGACCATCGGCGGCGATTACTACCTCCAGTTCTTGCAGAACTATGTGTCGGGCAACTGGTACAAGGGTGGCGAGAGCAACTATTCGATGCTGGGCCGCCTCACCATGCAAGCCAATTACAACAACAAGCAGAAGGTGAAGTGGGAGAACAAGTTGGAGCTGCGCCTGGGCTATCAGACCAGCAAGGGCGACTCCGTGCATACGCTCAAGACATCCGATGACTTGATCCGATACACCAGCAAGCTCGGACTTCAGGCCACCAAGAAGTGGTATTATACCGTGCAGATGGTGGCGCAGACCCAGTTTGCCCATGGCTATAAGAGCAATGACAAGATGGTATATTCCGACTTTTTCTCACCATTCAATCTCAACCTCTCCGTCGGTATGGATTACACCGTGGATTGGCTGGACCACAAGCTGAAGGGTAGTGCCCACTTGGCTCCTTTGGCTCTCAACTGGAAGTACGTGGGCAGAGAGGCTTTGGCCACCCGATATGGATTGGACAAAGGCAAGCACGGCATGACCGACTACGGTTCGGAGTGTACCTTCGACCTGGCATGGCAGATAGCAGAGAACATCAAGTGGAAGACCCGTCTCTGGGGCTACACCACCTATAAGCGAGCTGAGATAGAGTGGGAGAATACGCTCACCTTCCAGTTCAATCGCTACATCTCCAGCAATCTCTTCGTCTATCCTCGATTTGATGACGGAGCGGCGCGAGAGGATGGCGATAGCTACTGGCAGCTGAAGGAGTTTCTCTCCATCGGTTTCTCTTATTCGTTCTGATGGGGGCTTCACCTTATTAATATATGGCAAAAGAAAAAAAAGAGTGTTCTGCATGTTTTTGTGGCAGAACACTCTTTTTTTATATTTTAGATGTGGAAGTCTATTTCCTTGAGCCATGCCTTGGTGTCAAAGCAAGGACATTCCTTGTGGACGCCCGGCAGGTCTCTGTGGCCCAGAATCACGGCATCGGGGAAGTCGAGGCAGATGCTCTTGAGCAGCTCCTCCATCGTTATCTTCTGGGCTAGGGTGCGAGTATCGGCAGGTTTGCCATGCTCGTCCAGTCCGCCCTCATAGCAGATGCCGATGCTGTGGGCATTGAAGTGGCGGGCGTGAGCGCCCACCTTGTCTTCATTGCGCCCTGGATAGAGCGTGCCGTCCTTGGTGATGTAGTAGTGATAGCCCACCTCGGAGAATCCGCGAGCCTTGTGGCAAGCCTCCAGGTCGTCCATACTGAAGTTCTGGTTCACACGGGTAGCGCTGCAATGCAGCACGATCAGATTGATGTCTCTTTTTTTCGTCATAATCTTCTTAATGGTTAATTTTTAATCAGTTCAACAAATTCTTAATTATTTACAGCTCTGCACACAGAATGAACTGGCGATGGCTGTGAGCACGGTCACGATGAGGTTGATCACCTTCTTGATGTTTTCCTTTTTCATAGTTCTAATCACTTTTTAGATGAGGGGGATAAGTTGTCTGTTAGAGTCCTACGTTTCCTGAATCGCCTGTGCCAGAACCTCCTTCGCCAGGAGATGTGCTGCTCATTGCTCGTGCCGCTCAGCGAGCTGCGATGCATCAGCTCCGAGCGAAACTTATCGTAGGGGCGGCGAATGGAAAAGCTCTCCTTGGTCATATTGCTCTTGAAGGCGCTCAGGTTCTTGCCGTAGGTGGCCTCAAACGCGTCCAGGCAGATGTGACCCTTGCAGGCATGGGCCTCCTGCATGTCCTTGTCCAGATAGTTGCCCGTGCTGTCGTTGGCATAATAGTCGGCTAGGCATGGAGGCAGGATGGAGCCCAGCAGGGTGGTCTTGTAGATGCCTCCCTTGCCCACGAGCACCAGCATCTCCCTTCAGCCAAAGCATCTACGAGATCCTAGATGCGGAGATTGCCCGTCGCGCCATGTATCTGAATTGTAAGTCCTTAAAATAAAGTTCCTAGATAGTGGATCAAGAATAAAAAATAGGAGATAAGCACTCTGGAATGGGTGTTTATCTCCTATTTTTTGTGAGGGATATTTAGAAGCGGAAGCAGACTTCGGCATCTGCCATAGAGTAATTGTGCTTCGCGAGTGTCTTGTCGTTGATGAGCGCATACTCGGTAAGGATAGAGATTCGCTTGCCGATGTGGAAGTTCAAACCAGCCTCATACTGGGTTCTCTGCATGTTGCTCTTGCCGTTAGGCTGATACATGTCGTAACGTGCCTTCACGTCGATACGGCTGTTCTTAGGCAACTGAGCCAATGGAGCGATAACCAATCCATATACACCCTGTGCCTTGTCACCGATTTTTGCATTCAGATTGCAGTCCTTGGCGTTGGCATCGTTGAAATTGGTGATGCTCTTGGCAAAAGCCTTGCCGGTAGAGTGGATATACTCAGAACGTACTGTCCAGCCGTCTTTCTTGTATTCGAAGGAGAAGGCGTAGCGGTTTTGGCTGAGCTTGCGAACGCCAGAGCGTTCCTGAATGTCGGCAGTATAGGTGGCATCATGCTCGTCGGTCCATGTTCCCTTTCTTGCGTAAGAACCAGTCCAGCCGAAGGCTCCGATGCGCATACCCTGGATAGGCATTACCCAGATGCCACCGATGACATTCTTCTGATTGTCAACGTCCTTGGTGTTGGTGCCCTGGCCGTTGAATACGCCTATCTGATAGTGCAAGAGATTGCGGCCGTTGGCATTCTTGAGGAAGTCGCCCTGCAATTGCAAACCGATGTCACGACCATTGGAGGCATGCTCGCCTGAGCGGTCGCTGAAACCAGCCAGCTTGCTCACGTTCTGGGAATAACCCATGAAGCCCTGGTCGATAGGGTGCATCGGATTCTCAAAGGTGAATGGGTTCTTGAACTGACCAATCTTCACCTTGAAGTACTCGAACTTCTGCCATTCAGCAAACAGGTCCACCATTCTTGGGCTTGCCCCCAGGTTGGAGGTGTTGCCGTTGAACTGGATCTGAGTCTTCCAGTAGAAGTCGTCTGCGATGCGACCTTCGAGAGCGATACGAGCCATACGGATGTTGAAAGAGTTGGATTCTGCATCTTTCTGTCCGCTGTACTGATACTGGGTCATTCCATAACCCGACAATTTTACATTGCTCAACCATGAAGGCAATTCGATGGTTTGCTTCTTTTGTGCGCCGGCTGTGGTCACTGCCGCAGCCATGAGCGCCATGATGATTGCTTTTTTCATCTTTTCTTATTCTAGGTTATTTATTTAGATTCTGCATCCAGTGCTAGTTTCTCTGCTTCCTTCGCAGCCTTGGCCTCGGCGATAGCCTTCTCGCGCTCTCGGCGTTCCTTTAGCTTCTGCTTGATGTCGGCATCGCTGCGCTTTTCGAGCAAGACTACGTTCTCTACGTGTGGGGTATGAGGGAACATATCCACTGGCTGTACAGCGGCTACCTGGTAGTAGTCGTCCATCAACTGCAGGTCGCGAGCCTGGGTGGCTGGGTTGCAGCTTACGTAGACGATGCGCTTAGGAGCGGCATTCAAGATGACCTTGATCACGTCTGGGTGCATACCGGCACGTGGAGGGTCGGTGATGATGACGTCTGGGCGACCATGCTGCTTGATGAAGTCATTGGTCAGGATGTCCTTCATGTCGCCTGCATAGAAGAGGGTGTTCTCGATGTTGTTGACCTGAGAGTTGACCTTAGCATCCTCGATGGCCTCTGGCACGTACTCGATACCGATGACCTTCTTGGCCTTGTGAGCCACGAAGTTGGCGATGGTTCCTGTTCCGGTGTAGAGGTCGTAAACCAGCTCATTGCCAGTGAGATTGGCAAACTCGCGAGCCACGCAGTAGAGGTGGTAAGCCTGCTCGGTATTGGTCTGGTAGAAACTCTTTGGTCCTACCTTGAAGCGCAGGTCTTCCATCAACTCAAAGATGTGGTCATTGCCCTTGAAGAGGCTGAGCTCCAAGTCATTGAAGGTGTCGTTGCCCTTCTGATTGTCCACATACATCAGGGAGGTGATCTGAGGGAACTTGTCGGCTACCTGCTGCATCAGTTCCTGAGCCTTCTGCTCATCACCCTCCTCATCGTAGTGGAACTGGAATACGAGCATCCATTCGCCCGTATTGCTATTGCGTATCATCATATCGCGCAGCAATCCGTGCTGTTCACGCAGGTCGTAGAAGGTATAGTCGTGAGCATCAGCGTATTCAAATACGAAGTTGCGAATCTGGTTGCAGAGATCGTCCATCAGCCAGCACTTCTTGATAGGGTAAATCTTGTCGAAGGCACCCGTGATATGGAAGCCGATGGCATTCTGGGCATGGCGCTCCTTGAGGCTAGATACGGTGTCTTCCTCCTTCTTAGGCAGGGCTGCCAGCTCCTCAGAGGTGAACCAACGCTTGTTGGAGCAACCAAACTCTATCTTGTTGCGATACTCCTGGGTCTTCACGCTGCCCATGATAGGGCGGAACTCAGGCAATTCTATCTTGCCGATACGGGTGAGCTGGTCTTCCACCTGCTTCTGCTTCGCCTTGATTTGCTCCTCGTAAGGCAGGTTCTGCCACTTGCAGCCGCCGCAGATGCCGAAGTGCTCGCACATAGGCTCCTGGCGCACCTCGCTCTTCTTGATGAAGCGAACCACCTTCGCCTCGCAATACTTATGTTTCTTCTTAACTACCTGAAGGTCTACCACATCGCCAGGCACGCAGAAAGGCACGAAGATGACCTGGTCATCCACGCGAGTGATGCACTTGCCCTCGGCTGCTACAGCCTCGATGGTGATATTCTCCAACAATGGTAATGGTTTACGTTTTCTTGCCATAATAATGTTTTGTATTTCTTTATGGCTGCAAAGATACTACTTTTTTGTGAACCCTCGAAATGTTTTTGGAATTATTTTCTCGTGCGTACCTTATTATATATAAGTTATGTTTTTTCTGCTATTTCTTGTTTGTCGCATTTTGTTGTATAAAAGTAGTAGATTGTTAAAATATTCGGCGTGTGTGCGACAACAATATAAAATGTAATGTAGAGATAGCAAAAAAGCGTATAAAAGTTTGGCGGTTTCGAATATTTTCTGTATATTTGCAACATGAATCCTAGCATTAGCGAAGAGACATAACTTAGAAACATACAAACAATAACTGATAATAATATTTTTGACCTATAACAAATATGACAGAAAAAAGAGTTTACACTTTCGGTAACGGAAAGGCAGAAGGCAAGGCTGACATGCGCAACTTGCTCGGTGGTAAGGGTGCTAACTTGGCAGAGATGAATCTCATCGGTGTGCCAGTGCCTCCAGGTTTTACCATCACTACAGATGTATGCAATGAATACTTTGAGAAGGGCAAGGACGATGTAGTTGCTCTTCTCCAGACAGAAGTAACTAACGCCGTAAAACATATTGAGACTTTGATGAACTCAAAGTTTGGAGATGTGGAAAATCCTCTCTTGGTCAGCGTTCGCTCTGGTGCCCGTGCATCTATGCCAGGTATGATGGATACCATCCTCAACCTGGGTCTGAATGACGAGGTAGTGGAGGGCTTGGCTCGCAAGACCGGCAATGAGCGCTTTGCATACGATAGCTATCGCCGATTCGTACAGATGTATGGCGACGTGGTGCTCGGTATGAAGCCTGTGAACAAGGAAGACATCGACCCATTCGAGGCTATCATCATGGACGTGAAGAAGCAGCGTGGCATCACCTTAGATAATGAGATGAACGTGGATGAGCTGAAACAGCTCGTTACAGCATTCAAGGCTGCCATCAAGCAGCAGACTGGCAAGGACTTCCCTGACAATCCTATGGATCAGCTCTGGGGCGCTATCTGCGCCGTGTTCGACAGTTGGATGAACGAGCGTGCCATCCTCTATCGCAAGATGGAAGGCATCCCTGCAGAGTGGGGTACTGCCGTATCTGTGATGGCGATGGTATTTGGTAACATGGGCAATACTTCTGCCACAGGTGTATGCTTCAGCCGTGACGCAGCTACTGGCGAGAACCTCTTCAATGGTGAGTATCTCGTGAATGCTCAGGGCGAGGACGTGGTAGCTGGTATCCGCACTCCACAGCAGATTACCAAGGAAGGATCGCTCCGCTGGGCTAAGCTCCAGGGCATCGACGAGGAGACTCGTGCCACTAAGTATCCATCTATGGAGGAGGCTATGCCTGAGATCTATGCTCAGCTCAATGCCCTCCAGGATAAGTTGGAGCACCACTATCATGACATGCAGGATATGGAGTTCACCGTACAGGAGGGGCACCTCTGGTTCCTCCAGACTCGTAACGGTAAGCGCACGGGTACTGCGATGGTGAAGATAGCCATGGACTTGCTGCATGAGGGCGAGATAGACGAGAAGACTGCGCTCTTGCGCTGTGAGCCAAACAAGCTGGATGAACTCTTGCACCCTGTATTCGACAAGGCTGCCCAGATGCAGGCTA
Source organism: Candidatus Segatella intestinihominis (assembly GCA_900548535.1). Taxonomy (GTDB): domain Bacteria; phylum Bacteroidota; class Bacteroidia; order Bacteroidales; family Bacteroidaceae; genus Prevotella; species Prevotella intestinihominis. Next base: position 98,749 of record URLG01000001.1, read on the forward strand.
AGGTGCTGACTCGTGGTTTGCCTGCTTCTCCAGGTGCAGCAAGCGGACAGATCGTGTTCTTCGCTGACGATGCAGAGAAGTGGCATGAGAATGGTCACAAAGTAGTGATGGTACGTATCGAGACTAGCCCAGAGGACTTGGCTGGTATGAATGCTGCCGAGGGTATCTTGACCGCTCGTGGAGGTATGACTTCTCACGCTGCCGTAGTGGCTCGTGGCATGGGTAAGTGCTGTGTATCAGGTGCTGGCGCCATCAATGTGGACTACAAGGCTCGCACTGTAGAGATAGACGGCGTAGTGCTCCATGAGGGCGACTATATCTCTCTGAATGGTTCTACTGGTGAGGTTTACCAGGGTGAGGTTGAGACCAAGCCAGCCGAGGTGACAGGCGACTTCGCAGAGCTGATGAATCTCTGTAACAAATATACTAAGCTCGTGGTTCGCACCAATGCAGATACTCCTCACGATGCTGAGGTGGCTCGCAACTTCGGTGCTGTGGGTATCGGTCTCTGCCGTACCGAGCACATGTTCTTTGAGAACGAGAAGATCAAGGCGATGCGTGAGATGATTCTCTCTGATACCAAGGAGGGTAGAGAGAAGGCTTTGGAGAAACTCTTGCCATATCAGAAGCAGGACTTCTATGGCATCTTGAAGGCGATGGATGGTCATCCAGTAAACGTTCGTTTGCTCGACCCACCTCTCCACGAGTTTGTACCTCACGATTTGGCTGGTCAGCAGACCATGGCTGATGAGATGGGTATCTCGGTAGAGGAAATCCAGAAGCGTGTGAACTCTCTGAGCGAGGCTAACCCAATGTTGGGTCATCGTGGTTGCCGTCTGGGCAATACTTATCCTGAGATAACAGCGATGCAGACCAAGGCTATCCTCGGTGCAGCCATCGAACTGAAGAAGGAAGGCTTTGATCCTCAGCCAGAGATCATGGTGCCTCTCATCGGTATCGTCAATGAGTTTGACATGCAGGAGCAGGTGATTCGCTCTACTGCCAAGGAGCTCTTCGAGAAGGAAGGCGTGGAGATTCCATTCAAGGTGGGTACGATGATTGAGATTCCTCGTGCAGCCTTGACTGCCGATTATATCGCCAAGAAGGCTGAGTACTTCAGCTTCGGTACCAACGACTTGACTCAGATGACCTTCGGCTATAGCCGTGATGACATCGCTAGCTTCTTGCCTGTATACTTGGAGAAGAAGATCTTGAATGTAGACCCATTCCAGGTTCTCGACCAGACAGGTGTAGGTCAGCTCGTAGAGATGGCAGTGAAGAAGGGTCGTGGCACTCGTCCTGAGTTGAAGTGCGGTATCTGCGGTGAGCATGGTGGTGAGCCATCATCAGTTAAGTTCTGCCACAAGGTGGGCTTGAACTACGTGAGCTGCTCTCCATTCCGCGTGCCTATCGCTCGCTTGGCGGCGGCGCAGGCTGCGGTAGAGGAGTAATAATATTTCAAACCATACGATTAAAAAATTAGATAATTTGAGGGGAAGGTTCTCGTGAAGAGAACTTTCTCCTCTTTTTATTTTGTATTCTCAAATATTTGCTGTACCTTTGTCCGCTGTAATCAATAAGGAAGGTAAAATGAAGAAGATAATATATACATTGTTGCTGGCAGCCATGACAGTGCTGCCGCAATCGGCTGATGCCAAGTCGATGAAGGACTTGCTGGTGTCTATGCCAGATGAGGTGATGCCTTATCTGCCGAAGAACCAGCGACTGGAATTTGCTGAGTTGCAGGAGATGGGCGTGAAGGCTGAGGTAAAGAACACCTTGAATGATGTGAGCGTGATGGATACGCTGACAACAGACTTCTTGCAGATAAGAATGAGCAAGGTCGCTACATTGCAGATGAAGAAACTGCCCGTGGAGAATGGGGATTCCGTCATCTGTCTGGTCAAGACTTTTAGCTTGCCAGAGAAGGAGAGCGAACTTTATCTCTATGACCAGAACTGGCAGCGATTGCCCTTGGAGATGAATCTTCAGTCATTGGCGGAATCATTGATTCAGAAGCCAGATACGATGACCGATGCTCGCTTCACAGAACTGAAACAGATGGTGGAGCCTAGGATGTTGAGCTTCATGTTGTTGCAGCATGAGGATGGCTTGGTGATTCGCCTTGCCCTGCCATTGCTTTCGGCAGATGACAAGAAAACGGTTAATGCCATAAAACTGCAAAGAAAGCTTAATTGGAATGGTAAAACCTTTAAGGAGAGTTAAAACAAAAAAGATTTTCGATATAAACCGCTGCTAGTTACAATATTTCTTTGTACCTTTGCAGCGTGTTTTTCATGGTATTAGATTATTAAGGTTAATAAAAGATTGGTTGTCGGGAGACAATCAATTTTTTTTGTATCAAGACAAAAAGGAATTTTATTATTATCGTCTTGGTACTAAAAACGGGTTTGCCGAGAGGCAAGCCCGTTTTGTTTTATCTTAACGATGAAAAATCTTGTGTTTTTTCTAGAAGATGAGCAATCCGATGATGCCGCAAGCGAAGAGCAGCAGGATAGGGTTCGCCTTCTTGGCTCTTGTCAGGAAGAAGGCGGCAAGGAAGAGTACCACGCTTACGCCAAAGGTGAATGGATCTTTGGTAGGAGAGCCGAAGTTCTCCTTGTTCATCAAGAGCACGGCTGCGGCAGCTATCAGTCCGATGATGGCTGGACGCAAACCAGAGAAGATGTCTTTCACCAACTTGGAATCCTTGTGAGTGACGAGGTAGCGGCTGATGAGAATCATCATGATGAAAGGCAGCCACATGATGCTCAGTGAGGCAAGAAAGGAACCCAGCCAAGCTGCCCACTGAGGATAGCCGGCATGGAGCACTGCGGTATAGCCCACGTAGGTGGCGCAGTTGATGCCGATAGGGCCTGGCGTACTCTGGCTGATAGCCACGATGTCGGTAAACTCGGCATTGGTGAGCCAAGCGTTCTTTACTACGGTCTCATTGTGGATGAGCGAGAGCATCGCATATCCACCGCCGAAATTGAATGTACCAATCTTGGTAAATATCAGAAATAATTTCAGAAACAACATAACTTTGAACTTTGAACTTTGAGCTTTGAACTTTGAACTTTGAGCTTTGAACTTTGAGCTTTGAATTTTATGATTAGCTTTGCTTCTTGTATTTTCCATAGAGCCAGCCCAGTATGCCGGCGGCAATGATGATGTAGATAGGTGAGACACCTAGGAGGGCTATCAGCGCACAACATACGAATGGATTCCAGATGTTGTAGCGATTGATGTTGGCTGTCTTTGCCATCTTGAAGCAAGGTGCGGCGATGAGAGCCACCACGGCAGGACGCACGCCCTTGAAGAACTTAGCCACCCAGTAATTGTCCTTGAAGTGCTGGAAGAACATGGCGATAATCAAGATGGTGATGATAGAGGGGAGGGCGATGCCCAGCGCACCCACGATGCCGCCCCATACACCCTTGAGCTTATAGCCGATGTGGCTAGCCATATCGATGGCAAAGATGCCCGGGGTGGTCTGTGCCACCACCATGATGTCCATGAATTCCTGCTTGTCCATCCACTGGTTCTTGTCCACAAACTCCTGCTCCATAATAGGTATCATGGCGTAGCCTCCACCCAAGGTGAAAGCTCCAATCTTATTACATGTAAGGAAAAACTTTAATAACATTTCTCTATTATTGTCTCTATTTTTCTTTTTTTTGAATTAATTCGGCTGCAAAATTACACATAATTTGTTAAATAAAATAGCTTTTAGGGTGAAAATCTTTAAAAAGCACGTATTTTTTAGATAAAATATGTACCTTTGCAATCATATTTGCAAATGAATAAAAGATATTAAACTATGAATCTGAAAGTACGCTTAGCGATCATGAACTTCCTCGAATTTGCAGTTTGGGGAGCTTACCTTACATCTATGGGAAACTTTCTCGGTAAGGCTGGGATGGGTAATGAAATCTCATGGTTTTATACGATACAGGGTATCGTCTCTATTTTCATGCCTACCTTGATGGGCATTGTGGCGGATAAGTATGTGCAGCCACAGCGACTCCTGGGCTATTGCCATCTCTTGGCGGGTCTGGGCATGATAGGCTTGTTTGCCATGGGACAGGCGAGTGCCACTCCTAATGAGGCGCTCTTCATCACCATCTATACCTTTAGCGTAGCTTTCTATATGCCTACTTTGGCGCTGTCCAATACCTCTGCCTTCACCATTCTGAAGAGCAATGGGCTGGATACGGTCAAGGATTTCCCACCTATCCGTGTGTTTGGTACCGTGGGCTTCATCCTCACCATGTGGATAGTCAACTGTGCTACTTGGGACAATGGCTCCTTCTCATTCCTCTTGAGCGAGAATGCCAATAAGTTCCAGTACACGCACTTCCAGTTCCTCGTATCTGGTGTGCTGAGCATCGTGCTCTTCCTCTACTGTTTCACTCTGCCACAGTGTCCTGTGGTCAAGAAGGAAACGAAGAGCTGGGTGGAGACTTGGGGCTTCGATTCGTTCAAGCTCTTCAAGACCAAGGAGATGGCTATGTTCTTCATCTTCTCTGGCTTGCTGGGCATGAGCTTGCAGGTAACCAATGGCTACGCCACTCCGTTTATCACCAGCTTCAAGGGCGACCCTTCGATGATAGATACCTTCGCTGCCAATAATGCCACGCTCTTGGTATCCATCTCTCAGGTGGCTGAGGCACTCTGCATCCTCCTGATACCATTCTTCCTCAAGCGATATGGCATCAAGGTGGTGATGCTCATAGCCATGTTTGCGTGGGTATTGCGCTTCGGATTCTTCGGACTGGGCAATCCTGCCTTCCCTGGAGTGAGCCTCTTCGTGCTCTCTTGCATCGTGTATGGCGTGGCGTTCGACTTCTTCAATGTGTCGGGCGGCTTGTTTGTAGACCAGAAGTGTGACGAGAAGATCAGAGCTTCGGCTCAGGGACTCTTCATGTTGATGACCAATGGACTGGGTGCCTCTATTGGTACGATTCTTGCTGGACAGGTCATCAACCATTACTGCCACTGGGAGAATGGTTATCTGATGGGCGACTGGCAGACCTGCTGGTTTATCTTCGCAGGTTATGCCCTCTTGGTAGGTGTGGCATTTGCCTTCTTGTTTCGCCCCAAGAAAAGTTAATAACTTAAGAAAAGAAAGGAAAAGGATATGTATAATTTGAAATATCAGGGTGTATTCGATATTCCAGAGGGTGATGGCTCATGCGTCATCACGCTCACGGATATGAATGAGCAGCGTTCGTTTGCCGTTTTGGCAGAACGCCCTGTGGCAATGGAATTGAAGAACCATGGCAATCAGTTGGTTGATACCAGCCATCAGCTGGTAGATGTGTTGTGCCGCTTGATAGGCGAGCGATGGGAAGACTATTTCGTTCGTTTGGAGGGTATGCGCGACAGAGGTTTTAAGGCCATGCTCTGCAATAGCGCGGATGGTTCGGAGATGCCTATCCGTCCCGATGAGGCAGTGCTCCTGTCACGCATCGCCAATATAGATATCTGTGCATCGCTCGAGACATTCCAGAAGTACTCCATGCCATTCGATAGAAATGTGGCTACGGTGGCTCTGCCTATCCTCGCTTTGCCAGACTCTCTGCTGGAGAAGGCTCTGGAGAAGGCGGTAAACGAGGAGAACTATGAGTCGGCTTCATTTATCCGTGACGAAATCAATCGTCGCAAAAAAGCTGCGACCCGATGAAAGAAGTAAGATACTTTTACGTGCCCAATGCGGCGCAAGAGACTGAGTTGCCTCAGGAAGAGGCTACCCATGCCCTGCGTGTGCTCAGACTGAAGGCTGGCGATGAAATCTTCCTCATGGATGGTGATGGAGCATTTTATCGTGCCCAGGTGTCATTGGCTACCAACAAGCGTTGCATCTACGAGATCCTAGAGTCCATGCCCCAACAGCGTGCTTGGCAGGGACATATCCACTTGGCTATTGCTCCTACCAAGATGATGGACCGCATCGAATGGATGACGGAGAAGGCTACGGAGATAGGATTTGATGAGATCTCTTTCCTCAACTGCAAGTTCTCGGAGAGAAAGAACCTGCGTGCCGACCGTATCGAGAAGATAGTCATCTCTGCCGTGAAGCAGAGCCATAAGGCGTGGAAGCCAGTGGTGAATGATATGCAGAGCTTCAAGGACTTTATTACCACTCCTCGTCCAGGGCGCAAGTTTATCTGCCACTGCTATGAGGAGGTGGAGAAGAAGGACTTTTTCTCAGAGTTGCAAAAGCCTTGGACGGCTGAACAGCCTGAGGATGCTGACATTACCGTACTGGTAGGTCCAGAGGGCGACTTCAGTATCGATGAGGTGCGCCTTGCCTTGGAAAATGGTTATGAGAGCGTATCTCTGGGTACAAGCCGACTGCGCACGGAGACCGCGGGCTTGGTAGCCGTTCACATGGCGTATCTGAACAGAAGGTTGTGATAAGTTTGGAAGATTACATATTTATATAGTGATGAAACGATTATATAAAAGTTTGATGGTTTGGTGCTTGGCAGCCACCATGGCAATGCTGAGCGCCTGTTCGGGCAGTGATTATCTCAATGCTATCCCTAAGAAGAGTACAGCCCTCATCTCTGTAGACATGCAGCAGATGGCTGATCAAGACCATATGGCAGACAAGACGGGCATGCTCCAGTCTTTGCTTCATGTAGAGGATGCATCGCAGTGTGGCATCGACTTGGCTGCTAAGATGTATCTCTTTGAGAGTGCCGATGGCAATCTTGGACTTTGTGCCAAGGTGAAGAGCGAGAGCGACGTGAGCGATTGGCTTGCCGCCCTCAGCAAGCAGCATCTCTGCACCCCTGTGAAGGAACGCAAGGGCTTTTCCTTCTCCGTACTAAAAGACTCTTGGCTCGTAGGTTTCTCTGACGAGGCTCTCCTTATCATGGGACCTGTGGTAGCCGATGCACAGGCTCAGCTCCAGCAACAGATGGTGAAATATCTGAAGGCTGATGAGGAGGATGGCATCACAGCCTCTCCGATGTATGAGCGCTTGCAGACATTGGAGTCGCCTATGGCTATGGTGGCTCAGGCTCAGGCTTTGCCAGAGAAGTTTGTGGCTCCTTTCACCCTCGGTGCGCCTAAGGACACCGACCCATCTCAGGTGGTTGTCGCAGCCGACATGGAGGTGAAGAATGGCATTCTTCAGATCAAGGGCGAGACATTCTCATTCAATAACACCATCGATGCTGCCCTGAAGAAGTCGGCTCAGACCTATCGTCCCATCAAGGGCACTTACGTGAAGTCTATGCCTGCCGATGCCTTGGCGGGTATCTTCATGAACGTGAAGGGCGAGCGGTTCTTGCCGATGATGCAGAGCAATCGCAGTTTGCAGACGCTGCTGATGGGCATCAACCAGGCAGTGGACATGGACAATATCATCCGCAGTGTGGATGGCGATATGAGTATCGTGATGCCAGCACTGAGCGGCGACAATATGAAGATGCAGATGGCTGCCAAGTTGGCTCACAGTAAGTGGCTGGGTGATGTGGACTATTGGAAAAAGTCATGCCCTGCTGGTGCCAAGATAGCCAACTGGGGCAAGAACTCTTACTTCTATACCGATGGCAAGACTTCCTTCTACTTCGGTGTAACCGACGACAAGCAGTTCTTCAGTGGCAGCGATGAACTCTCTGCCCAGTATGCCATCCAGCCAAGCAATCATCCGGTAGATGCCAAGGTGCAGCAGCTCGTAGTGGGACAGAAGTTGGCGATGGTCATCAATCTGTCTAAGAGCGAGGCGAGCGACCAGAAGGATGGCAAGGGAGACGCTATCTCTACCATCACCGGCTTGCTCACCCCGATATTCGGCAATCTGAATTCTATCGTCTATACATTGAAATAAAGTAAATATTAATCATACAACATTATAATATCTATAATAAGGTGGAAAAGATTCAGCTTCATTCCGTTCTCCCACAGGTCTTTGCCCAGCGCGATGACCTGAACTCGGAGATTTGGAAGCAGGATGTTACCTTCGAGAAGGGACATCTCTATCTCATCGAGGCAGAGAGTGGTAGCGGAAAGAGTACTTTCTGCAGCTATGTGCTCGGCTATCGTCACGACTACAGCGGAAGCGTGATGTTTGACAATGATGTAACCGCCAACTATAAGGTAAAGGATTGGGTGGAGATGCGCAAGCGCCACATCAGTCATCTCTTTCAGGAACTTCGCCTCTTTCCAGAGCTTACGGCGATGGAGAATGTGGAGATCAAGAACAAGATTACGGGCTTCAAGAGCCGTGAGCAGATACTCCAGTGGTTTGACATGCTATGCATTGCCGACAAGGTGGATGCCAAGATAGGAAGAATGTCGTTCGGACAGCAGCAGCGTGTGGCTATGATGCGTGCGCTCTGTCAGCCTTTCGACTTCATCCTCGCCGATGAGCCTATCAGTCACCTTGATGACAACAACTCTCGCATCATGGCAGACATCATGATGACCGAGGCGAAGGAGCAGGGGGCAGGTGTCATCGTGACCAGTATCGGCAAGCACATGGACCTGCCATACGAACATGTATTTAAGTTATAATAAAAATGAATTTAGTTTGGAAATTACTTCGACAGCATATTAGCATACCACAGTTTGCGGGCTTTGCCTTTGCCAATCTCTTTGGTATGCTCATCGTTCTCTTTGGCTTTCAGTTCTATCAGGATGTGCTGCCTGTCTTCACGCAGCAAGACAGTTTTATGAAAGCCGACTATCTCATCATGAGCAAGAAGATAGGCATGGGCAATACCATCAGCGGGCGCTCCAATACCTTCTCGGGCGCAGAGATAGACGATGTGACCGACCAGAAGTTTGTGAAGAAAGTGGGCAAGTTTACCTCTACCGAATACAAGGTGGATGCCCAGATGGGAGTGAATGGCGTGAATGTCTTGAACAGCGAGCTCTTCTTTGAGAGTGTGCCAGATGGCTTTGTGGATGTGCCGCTCAAGGACTGGAAGTATGAGCCAGGAGCCAAGGAGGTGCCTATCATCCTCCCGCGTACCTATATTAATATGTATAACTTCGGTTTTGCCCAGAGCCATTCGCTGCCTAAGATTAGCGATGGACTGATGGGAATGATTGATTTCAATATCTTCATCCAGGCTGGCGGCAAGAAGGAGCAGTTTAAGGGCAAGGTCATCGGATTCTCCTCTCGTTTGAACACCATCCTCGTGCCACAAGCCTTCATGGACTGGAGCAACCAGGAGTTTGCGCCCAATGACCATAGCGACCCAACTCGCTTGATAGTAGAAGTGGGCAACCCTGCCGATGAGAACATCACCAAGTATCTGGACCAGAATGGCTATGAGGTGGAGACCGACAAGCTGGACGCCGAGAAGACCACTTACTTCCTGCGCATGATGGTGTCCATGGTAATGATTATCGGTCTCGTCATCTCCATCTTGAGTTTCTACATCCTGATGCTCAGCATCTACCTCTTGGTACAGAAGAACTCAAGCAAGCTGGAGAACCTGCTCTTGATAGGTTATAGCCCTAACAATGTGGCGAAACCATACCAGGTGCTCACCATCTCGCTCAATGTAGTGGTGCTAGTCATCGCATGGATCATCCTCTTCTTTGTAAGAGGCTATTACATGAACTTCATCGAGACGCTCTTCCCAGACATCGACGAGGGCACCATGCTCCCAGCCATCGCCCTAGGCCTGTGCCTGTTCTTGATAGTATCTATCCTGAACATCGTTGCCATCCGTCGCAAGGTGATGAACATCTGGAAGAGAAAAGAGTGAAAAAATAACTGTAAGTAAAACATTCGATATACTTATAGATTAAAGAAAATCTGCGTTATTTGCTTAACGCAGATTTTTTTTGTATGAAAAAGTATCTTTTTTCACTTATTTGTAACACTTATATCGGATTTTTTTTTTAATTTTGCAGTCGAAACATTAGAAACGGGGATTTCCCCATATTATTAATTAATTTTCTTAAAAGGTATGCAGAAAAGATTGCATTTATTAGTGGCTTTGCTGGCCTTTGTGGTTTCGACAGCAATGGCTCAGATCACTACTTCTGGTATCAGTGGTAAGATTACAGCCGATGGCGAGGATGTCATTGGAGCTACTGTTACCGCTACTCACCAACCGTCTGGTACGGTATATCGTGCCGTATCCAATATCGATGGTCGATATATCATTCAGGGTATGCGCCCTGGTGGTCCTTACAAGGTGGTGGTATCTTACATTGGTTATCAGGACAAAACATTGAACAATGTGAGTCTTACTTTGGGTGAAAGCACCAATTTGGCTTTCTCTCTCAAGGAGGATGCACATCAATTGCAGGAGGTCGTTGTTTCGGGTAAGGCAGGTCTTGCTGCTTCCCGTACAGGTGCTGCTACCAGTATGAACGCTGCACAGATCAATGATATGCCTAGTATCACCCACGGCATCGCTGATGTGGCTCGCTTGAACCCACAGCTCACCGTTACTCAGTCTGGTACCATGTCATTTGCAGGTGCTAACAACCGCTACAACAACTTCATGATTGATGGTGCTGCCAACAATGACGTGTTTGGTCTTTCAGCCAGTGGTAATAATGGTGGTCAGGCTGGTACTCAGCCAGTGTCCATGGAGACTATCGAGCAGATTCAGGTGAGCGTGGCTCCATTTGATGTGCGCCAGAGCGGATTCACCGGTGGTGCCATCAATGCCATTACCAAGAGTGGTACCAACCAGTTCCACGGTTCTGCATATTATTATGGTTACAACCAGGACCTCATCGGCTCTAAGTATCCTTACCTCGATGGTACTGGCTATGCTCCTAAGTATCAGAAGCAGACAGAGTATAACATGGGTGTCACCCTCGGTGGACCAATCATCAAGAACAAGCTCTTCTTCTTCGCCAACTACGAGCGTACCAACAAGGAATATCCTAATCTTTATGGTGTAGACTCCGGCAACTCTAAGGTGAATACCGATCAGGCTAAGGACATCCTGAACATGCTCCAGCAGATGGCTGAGAAGCAGGGTGTATCATTCAACGATTACTTTAGCAATCAGGATATTTATACCAAGAGCGATAAGGCTGGCTTGAAGCTTGACTGGAACATCAACGAGTTTAATAAGTTTGCCATCCGTTGGAGCTTGGTAAAGGCAGAGCAGTTGAGCGGTGGCGGTAGCGCAAGCAGCTTGAATACTTATGCTTACAGCTATCCATTCAAGAGCAATACCAACTCATTCATCGCCGAGCTCCAGAGCCGTCTTTCTCCAGCTGTGAGCAATGAGGCTCGTGTCAGCTTCGTTCGTGTACGAGACAAGCGTGACATCAAGGCCAACTTGCCTATGATCAGCATCACGGGTGTGGGTAATGGTTCTGTGAATCTCGGTACGGAGCGCAACTCTCAGGCCAACTACCTGAACCAGGACATCTGGACATTCGAGGACAACTTGACTTGGCTCCATGGCAGTCATACCTTCCTCTTTGGTACTCACAATGAGGTGTATCATTTCAAGAACATGTTTATCTCTGATAAGTTTGGTTCTTATACCTTCAAGGGTTATGATGCGTTCAAGTCATACTATGATGACTATATGGCTGATAAGTTGGATCCTTCCAAGGCTTACATGGACCAGTATCGTTATGCACAGGCTAATGTGGATGTTACTGGCGATCCTAACTGGGCTTCGGAGTTCTCTTCTGGTCAGTTTGGTTTCTATGCACAGGATAAGTGGGCTGCCACCAACAACTTCACTTTGACTTATGGTTTGCGTTTGGATGTGCCTGTGTTCTTCGATACTCCAGTGGAGAACAAGGACTTCAACGAATTGTCTGAGAAGAAGGGTTGGGGCTTGAAGACCAATGACAAGCTCAAGTTCTCTCCAATGGTATCTCCACGAGTAGGTTTCCGTTGGGACATCAACAATGATCGCAAGTTCATCCTCCGTGGTGGTGCTGGTGTCTTCACAGGTCGCATCCCATTTGTTTGGGTAAGCAACAATTTCTCTGGTACAGGTCTTCAGCTCTCATCTTATGATAGCAGCAACTCTACTACCAAGGGCTTGGAGTTGATCCTTGACCCTAACAAGCAGAATACAAATGCCGACAAGATGAAGGTTACTGCTGGTAACCAGGATGTTGCCGTATGTAGCAAGAACTTTAAGTTTGCGCAGAATCTCCGCTTCAACCTTGGCTTTGACTTCGAGGCTTTGGGCATCAACTGGACAGCTGAGGCTATCTACTCTAAGACATTGAACGATATTCTCTATAAGAACCTCGCTCAGGAGCAGACTGGTGAGACTTTCTCCCAGAAGTATGGATATGAGTGGGACAACCGTCCTCTCTATAAGAGCGTAGTGAAGGGTACTCCTATCGCAGGCGTCTATGCCCTCGGCAATACATCCAAGGGTTATACCGTCAACCTCTCTTTGAAGGCTGAGAAGCATTTCGACTTTGGTCTCGACTTGATGGCTAGCTACACTTGGACTCGCTCACGCAGTGCTGCCAATGGTGGTTCTTCTGTAGCCAAGAGTAACTGGACTTACCAGTATACTCATCGTGACTGCAACGACTTGGAGGTGGGCAATTCTGCTTACAATGTGCCTCATCGCATCCAGGCTTCTGCTTTCTATCACATCCAGTATGGTCATCAGAAGAGCTGGCAGACCACTATCGGTTTGATCTACCAGGGTAAGAGCGGTGCTCCATATACCTATTATTATTATGGTGACGTGAACGAGGATGGCTCTAAGGGCAATGACTTGTTCTATATTCCTACAGATGCACAGATAGACAAGATGCACTTCGAGGAGACCAAGTATAACAAGAATACCTTCACCAACCGTATGTTTGGCGACAATCATGGTGACAAGCTTACCGAGGATATGCAGCGTGAGATGCTGAAGAAGTGGATTGCTGATGACTCATATTTGAGCAAGCATCGTGGCGAATACTACGAGCGTTTTGCCGACAACTTGGCTTTCGAGCATCACTTCGATGTTCACTTCGCTCAGAAGTTCAGCTTCAAGGTGGCTGGTCAGATTAACTCTATCGAGTTGAGTTTCGACATCTTGAACGTAGGTAACCTCTTGAACAAGGACTGGGGACATACTTATGGTGATGGCTTCGGTGCATACTATTCACCTGTCAATTATCAGGGTGGTGGTGTTTACAAGTTTGATGGTGCTTATGCTTACAAGAGCTATAGCGATTACTACAGCCGCTGGCGTGGTCAGGTAGGTTTGAAGTACACCTTCTAAATATTTGTTCCTCGCGAGGGCATCAAAGTGCCCTGACTATGGCACCAAAGTGCCCTCACGAGGAACAATACTCCGCATCGAGGATATAATTTTATAAGTATCTAGGATCAGATTTCCAAATGCCTAGGAGAGACTATAAGAACAAGTCTCTCCTAGGCATTTTTGCTATATATTTCTTTCTCAGTTTCTCGAAGAATGCCATGGTGTCGTTGCTGAAACCGTGGCCCTTCCAGGTGGAGGTGTTGGTGATGAGAATCCAGCACTGACCGTCGGGGTATTTCAGGACAATGGCAGAGGTGCCGGCAAGAGAACCGGTACGAATCCATGGACGATTGCTCTTGGGTGTGTAGTTCCAACCGATGGAATACTGATGGTCGGGCTGCTCGGTGGTCATGAACTGGATGCTCTTCTGGCTGAGAATGTCCTTGACATGAGGCAGACCGTCGATGCTGGCGATGAGACGGCTCAGCTCGGCTGCGGAACCACACCATGCTCCTGCACCTGAGAGGCGAGGAAGGTCGGTATCGCCATAACACTTTTCTACCATTCTGCCACTGTTGTTGTATTCATATACCGGGATGCTGCCCTGGTGCATGTAATACTTCGTCTCGTTAGGACGACGGTCCTTATAGTAGGTGCCGGCAATATGCATATCGTAGCATCCGGCAGGCTGGAGCACGTACTTCTTCATGAAGTTCTCATACTTCATTCCGCTCTTCTTCTCAATGATCATGGAGAGGATTATGTAGCCCAGATTGCTGTAGCATTTGCCTTCGCCCGGAGTATAACCCAGATGACGCTTCAGGAGAATCTTGAGCAGCGTCTTATGGTCAGGAGGAGTGGTGAGACGGTTCTGCATCATGATGTAGCGGGTAGAGGATACTGGGTCGCCGGCGTAGTTGTTGAAACCAGCCTGATGGCGAAGCAGCTGCTCCACGGTGATATTGTAGTAGCGCTGGTCCTTGATGCCGTTGTTGTAGGTGGTATCGTTCAGGATTCCCTTAGGTCCGAATACCTTCTCGTTCATCTTGAGCTTCTTCATCTCCTGCAGTTTCATGATGCCTACGGCAGTGATAAGCTTTGATACAGAGGCAAAGCGCATCAGCATGTTCGGTTCCATTCTGATGCCCCTTTCCTTGTCTGCCCATCCGAAACCGCGGGCATAGAGCAGGGAGTCGTTGCGGGTGATGACAAGCTGTGCACCGTTGATTTCCCATCGCTTGAGGTATCTCTCGACGAGCGAATCCATCTTCTGGTATTCCTTTCCCTCGGTGAGTGCATTGCTGATGGAATCGTTGATATGCACCTTGGGGAGCGTATCCTTTGCCTTCTCCTTATCCGAAGATGAGGTGCAGCGCGATACGCAACTATGTGTAGACCATGCGATGATGGCTGTGAATGTGAGCAATATGATAGCTATTCTTTTCTTTCTGAGTCTTCTTGCCATATTAAATTTGATGATGTTTTTTACAGTTTACGGCTTGCAAAGATACTGCAAAGAGATGAATTGGCAAAAAAAATAAAGTTAAACATCTACAAACATGAACGGTTCATCGGATTTTTATGTATCTTTGCACCGAAGTAATACTTGAATGGGTAAATGAAAAAGGTAATTACGAAGGTTTTTAGATCCTTCTTATATATAATAGGTATGGCAGGGCTTGCTCTGTTGCCCGACATCTGGCTCTGGCATCTGGGGGTGAGCGAGTGGCCTTGGGTGCTAGCCATTCTGTGGTGGGTGCCTTCCTTGCTTCTTCTGCTTGCCGAGGTAGGACTGCAGATGGGTTTCTTTCATAAGCTTTCCGTCCGCATTCTCTTCACCACGATTCTGTTTTCGGTGATGCCCAAGGTGGTGTTCATCCTCTTCGATTTCATGATGCCGTGGTTCTTCGCCCTTCTTCCGGCGCTGGCACTGATGGGATGGTTTGCCTTCGGATTCATTGAGGGCTGGAAGCGGTTGGAGGTGAAGCATGTTACCTTTACCTCGCCCGACTTGCCTCCTTATTTCGATGGCTACCGCTTGGTGCAACTCACCGATTTCCACTTGGGCTCTTATCCCAAGGGTAGCAAGGGCAGGGACTTTGTGCAGAAGGTGGTGGACCAGACGAATAGCGAGGACCCAGATATGATTCTCTTCACGGGCGACTTGGTGAACAATAATGCCACCGAGGTGGAGCCCTACGTCAAGATACTGAGCCAACTGCATGCCAATGACGGCATCTACTCCGTCTGGGGCAATCATGACTATTGCGAATATGCCACCGACCATTCGCTCGGTGCCTTGCGCCAGAATCGCCGATTGCTCTTCGATTATCAGAAGCGATTGGGGTGGCAGCAGTTGATGAACGCCCATCATGTGGTGGGTCATGGCATGGCTTCCATCACCATCGTGGGCGTGGAGAATGCCGGTCAGCCGCCATTTACCAATCGCAGCAACCTGAGAAAGGCGATGAAGGGAGTGGACAAGGACGGCTTCAAGGTGCTCCTTACCCACGATCCTCATCATTGGCGTCGTGAGGTAGTGGGCAAGAAAATACAGCTCACCCTTGCCGGGCATACCCATGCGGGACAGCTCAAGGTGGGCAAATGGACACCAGCCCACATGGCTTTCAAGGAGTGGGGCGGTGCTTATACCATCGGCAGCCAGATGCTCTATGTATCATCGGGCATCGGTGGCAGTTTCCCATTCCGCCTGGGTGCATGGCCTGAACTTACCGTTATCACCCTGAAGCGAGAGCTGAGATAGTATGCATATTTTGTGCATAACTATTCAAAAAAAGACAGAAATAACGGATGCAGAGTGTTAAGATAGCATAAATAACAAGCTAATTTGAACCATTTTGTAAAAATAAGTGTCTGAAAATTTGTTTGTAAGGATAAAAGTCGTAACTTTGCATAAGTTTTCGCATATATTTGGGCAAATGGGGGGTGTCGAGAGACTGTACCTCATTTGTTTTTTTGTGCTCAAATGTAGGAGAAGAGGTAATTATTAATTCTTAATGATAAATTATTAATTAGCAAATGAAGATTCCAGTAGAAGAACAATATAAGTACGTAAAGCTTGCTTTGCCTGATGGCACCAAGGCAGATGGAGCATCGGTATTGCTTCATGCCTGCTGTGCGCCTTGCTCGGCAGCCATTGTGGAGTGCATGCTTCGCAATGGTATGAAGCCCACCGTGTATTTCAGCAATTCCAACATCTATCCCCAGCAGGAATATGACATCCGCAAGCATGAGTTGATGCGATTCTTGGAGGCGCAGGGCGTGCCATACGTGGAGGATGAGTATGACCATCAGGAGTGGCTTGATACCATCCGGGGATTGGAGCAAGAGCCAGAAAGAGGGTCTCGTTGCTCGGTTTGCTTCCAGTTCCGACTCACCCATGCCGCTCGCTATGCGCAGAAGCATGGATTCCATCTGCTCACCACCACGCTAGCTTCCTCGCGCTGGAAGAACATCAAGCAGATAGATACCGCGGGTCATATTGCCGTGGAGGGCTGTCCCGATGTGGAATGGTGGGATATGAACTGGCGCAAGGGTGGTCTACAGAATAGAAGAGGAGAGCTCTTGAGGCTCAATGAATTCTATAACCAGCTATACTGCGGCTGCGAATTTAGCTTGGCTTCGTCTACAGCCATGCAGAACAAAGAAAAATAAAAAAGGTTGCTTCCGGCGTGGGAAGCAACCTTTTGTCTTTATTTATTATTCAGGATATCCACGAATTCTTAATTATAAATTCTAAATTCTTTAAGAAAGTCCTGTAATCTCTCCGTTCACTACGTCGATGCGCTCAGCCTGTGGGCTCTTTGGCAAACCAGGCATACGCATAATAGGACCAGCGATGACTACGATCATCTCGGCACCCATGTTGACGGTGATGTCACGCACGTGGAGCTCGTAACCCTCTGTAGGACCGTAAGCCTTGGCATCGGTAGAGAAACTGTACTGAGTCTTGGCAATACAGATAGGGAACTTCTCTGCACCCAACTTCTTGATCTCATCAATCATAGCCTTTGCCGAATCGCTCATGGTTACACTGCCGGCACCATAAAGGTTGAAGGCTACATCCTCGATCTTCTTCTCTATTGGCTCATCGTCATTGTAGGCGAAGTGGAGAGGGGCTGATGGATGCTCGTCGATGGTTTTCACCACGAGGTTTGCCAGCTCTACGGCTCCCTTGCCACCTTCGGCAAAGGCACTGTTGACAGCGAATCCGCAACCCATCTCCTCGCAATGCTGGCGCAATACCTCAATCTCCTCATCGGTATCAGTAGCAAACTTGTTGAAGGCGATGACTACGGTCTGACCGAAGCTCTGCAAGTTCTTCACGTGCTTGTCCAGGTTCCAGTATCCATTCTCCATGCCATCGATGTTAGGCTTCTTGATGTCTTCCTGGGCCACGCCACCGTGCATCTTCAATGCCTGGAGGGTAACTACGAGTACGGTGAGGTCTGGCTGCAAACCGGTCTTGCGACACTTGATGTCATAGAATTTCTCTGCGCCCAGGTCTGCACCGAATCCTGCCTCTGTAATGGCATAGTCGCCATACTCCAAGGCTGCTGCGGTAGCCATCACGGAGTTACATCCATGGGCGATGTTGGCGAAAGGACCGCAATGTACGAAGGCAGGAGTGCCCTCTGTGGTCTGAACCAGGTTTGGCTTCAAGGCATCGAGGAGGAGGGCAACGATACTGCCACCTACGCCCATATCCTTGACGGTGAATGGTTTATCGTCCTCTGTGATGCCGAGGAGAATATTATCGATGCGACGACGGAGGTCGTCCACGCTAGTGGCGAAGCACATGATAGCCATGATTTCAGAAGCAGGAGTGATGTCGAATCCAGCTTCTGTCTCGATACCGTTCTTGTCGCCGATACCAGTGATGATGCGTCGGAGTCCACGATCGTTCACGTCCATCACGCGACGCCATAATATCTTCTTGAGCTTGAATCCCTCAGCCTCGTGCTGATAACGGTAGTTGTCCAAGAGGGCAGCAATCATGTTGTTGGCCTCTGTGATGGCATGGAAGTCGCCAGTGAAATGGAGGTTGATCTTGTCCATTGGCAATACTTGGGCATAACCGCCACCGGCAGCACCGCCCTTCATGCCGAAGCAAGGACCGAGCGATGGCTCACGCAGTGCCACCACAGCCTTCTTGCCAATCTTCTGCATACCGAGAGCCAAGCCCACGGATACGGTGGTCTTACCATTGCCAGCCTTGGTAGGACTGATGGCTGTAACGAGAATGAGGTGATGATTCTTAAACTTGTTCTTGTCGATGTCGCCTGTAGTAATCTTGGCGATGTAACGGCCGTAGTTTTCCACTTGGTCTTCATGGATACCAAGTTCTGCTGCTACCTCATTGATGGGGCGCAACTTTACTGATTTAGCTATTTCAATATCTGTCAACATATAGTATAATGTATTGTATATTTCTTACTAAATGAATGAATGAGATTGCAAAGATACGGAAAACATTTCAGATTGCGACATTCCGAATGTATAAAAAAACAAAAAGAGCCAGCTTTCCTACTCATAAATGAGGATTTTAAACACTTATGTGCAAAATTTACTCGAATTATTCTCTTTTCTCATTTTATTGTTGTAACTTTGCACCCGCAAACAGAGCTCAATGTAACGGCTTTGTAATATAAAGGAAATAGATATATGAATAAATCAACAGGAACGAACATCGGAAAATATATGAATATAGGATACAATGGTGGGGTCGGCACGGTCGGCGGCATCATCGTAGTTGCACCTTGCGAACAAGGTGTATAAAAACCCGGGCACAAACGTGTTCGGGCTTTTTTATTGCTATATATATAATAAGGTGTAAATTCCTGAGGAGTATGTATCGAATGTGTGTACAAATATAAATATAATTATTAACTTATAAAAAACAGGAGAATAATATGATGAAAACAGAATGGAGAGGTTTCAAGGGAACCCAGTGGAAGAGTGAGGTGAATCTTCGTGATTTCATTCAGAACAACTACACTAGCTATGACGGCGACGAGTCGTTCCTTGCAGACCCTACCGATGCAACAAATACCCTCTGGGGTATGTTGAAGGAACTCCAGAAAGAGGAGCGTGCCAAGGGTGGTGTGCTCGACATGGAGACAGAAGTTGTTTCAGGATTGACAGCTTACCCAGCAGCTTACATCGGCGAAAACACTAAGGAGCTTGAGAAGGTGGTTGGTCTTCAGACCGACAAGCCATTGAAGCGTGCCTTCATGCCATACGGTGGCATCAAGATGGCAGAGCAGGCTTGCACCACTTACGGCTATGAGCCATCTGAGAAGCTCCACGAGATTTTCCATAAGTATTGCAAGACTCATAATGACGGCGTATTTGATGCTTACACCCCAGAGATGAAGCACGTGCGCCACAACCATATCCTTACTGGTCTGCCTGATACATACGGTCGTGGTCGAATCGTGGGCGACTACCGTCGTGTGGCCCTCTATGGTATCGACTACTTGATTCAGGAGAAGCAGAACGACCTTGCCAACATGGGCGACCGTGAGATGATCGACGAGGTAATCCGTCTTCGTGAAGAGGTTTCTATGCAGATCAAGGCTCTCAAGGGCTTGAAGGAGATGGCTCAGCTCTATGGCTTTGATATTTCTCAGCCAGCTAAGAATGCTCGCGAGGCTGTGCAGTGGCTCTACTTCGGTTACCTCGGTGCCGTTAAGACCCAGAATGGTGCGGCTATGTCAGTAGGTCGTGTTTCTACCTTCCTCGACATCTACATCCAGCGCGACCTCAATGAGGGTACTCTTACGGAGGATGAGGCTCAGGAGCTTATCGACCACTTGGTGATGAAGTTCCGCATGGTGAAATTCGCTCGTATTCCTTCTTACAACCAGCTCTTCTCTGGCGATCCAGTTTGGGCTACGCTTGAGGTAGGTGGTATGGGTCAGGATGGCCGCTCTATGGTAACCAAGAACGACTTCCGTTTCCTCCACACTTTGGAGAACATGGGTCCTTCACCAGAGCCTAACTTGACCGTGCTCTATAGCGCTCGCTTGCCAAAGGCATTCAAGCACTATGCTTCTCTCATCTCTGTCAAGACAAGCTCTATCCAGTATGAGAACGATGACGTGATGCGCCCAGTTTGGGGTGACGACTATAGCATCTGCTGCTGTGTATCTGCTACACAGACCGGTAAGGAGATGCAGTTCTTCGGTGCCCGTGCCAACTTGGCTAAGTGCTTGACCTACGCTATCTCTGGTGGTGTTGACTCTAAGACCCGTGAGCAGTGTGGTCCTATGTATCGTGCCATCGAGGGTGATGTGGTAACTTACGAGGAGTTTATGCCACGCTTCTTGGATATGATGGATTGGCTCGCTAGTGTCTATGTGAAGACATTGAACCTCATCCACTATATGCACGACAAGTACTTCTATGAGGCAGCCGAGATGGCGCTCATCGATACCGATGTACGTCGTACCTTCGCTACAGGTATCGCAGGTTTCAGCCACGTAGTGGATTCTATCTCAGCCATCAAGTATGCCAAGGTTAACATCGTTCGTGACGAGACAGGTTTCCCATTGAGCTTCAAGACCGAGGGCGACTTCCCACGTTATGGTAATGATGATGAGCGTGCCGATGAGATTGCAGTATGGCTCTTGAAGACCTTCATGAACATGATTAAGAAGTATCACACTTATCGTGATTCTGAGCCTACCACTTCTATCCTTACCATCACCTCTAACGTGGTATATGGTAAGTACACCAGCAATATGCCTGATGGTCGTCCAGCCGGTGCTCCTTTGGCTCCAGGTGCCAACCCATCATACGGTGCAGAGAAGAATGGTTTGCTCGCATCCCTGAACTCAGTGGCTAAGTTGCCATACGAGTATGCACTCGATGGTATCTCTAACACCCAGACTATCAGCCCTGGAGCTCTTGGTCATGATGATGAGGAGCGTGCCAATACATTGGTAGGCGTGATGGATGGCTACTTCAGCCAGGGTGCTCACCACTTGAATGTGAACGTATTTGGTGTGGATAAGCTCAAGGACGCTATGGAGCATCCTGAGAAGGAAGAGTACCAGAACTTCACCATCCGTGTGAGTGGCTATGCAGTTAAGTTTATCGACTTGACTCGTGAGCAGCAGCTCGACGTGATTGCTCGTCAGGCTCACGAGAAGCTCTAAAAGATAGTTAGGAGTTAGGAGTTAGGAGTTAGGAGTCTGGAGTTAGGAGTTCTTTCCTGCTTCTGGCTTCTGCTCCTTCTCCTTCTTCTTCCTATAATTAGAATTATTTAACTGGGAAATAGAGCAGGGTATTGATAAAATTGCTAACTTTGCCAAATGAAATTAAATATAGATCAAAAACAAACGCTATGGGCAGAAGGTGGTAAGTTCTGCTTGGATATCGCCAAACTGATATTTGGTGGTATTATTTTAGCGAGTATCATGAAGAAGGATATTGATACAGCTACATTATTAGGTGTTGGAGCTTTAGTAACATTGTTATTTGCTGGCTCTGGCTTTGTTTTGATATTAGCTTCTAAAAATAAAAAAAGAAAATAGTATGGAGTTATTAGTATTTGAAGGATTTTTTGCATTGTTAGCTGTCATAGCTGCCGTATGGGCTTTTATGGACTCTCGCAAGATGAATCAGTAATAATAATGCTTAAAGGTTTTGTTCACAGTATAGAAAGCTTTGGTTCGGTAGATGGACCAGGCATTCGATTTTTGATATTTTTGCAGGGCTGCCCGATGCGCTGCCAGTTTTGTCACAATCCCGATTCTTGGGCAGTAGGAAAGGGAGAGGAATGGAGTGCCGACGAATTGCTCGACAAGGCTGAGCGATTCCGCTCTTATTGGGGCGACAAGGGAGGCATCACCGTGAGTGGAGGAGAGGCCTTGTTGCAGATCGACTTTCTCTTGGAATTGTTTGAGAAAGCACACCAGCGTGGCATCAACACCTGTCTGGATACTTCAGCACAAATGTTTACTCAGAAGGGACAATGGTTCGAGAAATTTGAGCGTCTGATGTCCGTCACCGATACTGTTCTTCTTGATATCAAGCATATCAATGATGAAGAGCACCGTAAACTTACGCGTCATTCCAACAAAAATATTCTAGCTTGTGCCCGCTATCTCAGTGATATCCACAAGCCAGTATGGATTCGTCATGTGTTGATTCCGGGCATCACCGATAAGGATGAATACCTGGAAGAACTGCATGATTTCCTCGCCACGCTCTCTAACATAGAGCGTATAGATGTACTTCCCTATCACACGATGGGGATTTATAAGTACGAGAAGCTGGGCATACCTTACCCTTTGCAGGGCGTGGAGCCGCCAACCAGTGAGCGTGTAGCAAATGCTCAATCTATACTCTCTGCTTCCTGATGAGGCTATACTCTCAGGCTTCTGAGATGTGACTCTATCGAACTTACCAAGCGTGCCTTCAGCACAGGCTTTGTGATATAGTCGTTGACCCCTAACTCATAGCATTCATCGACGTTGTCCTGATTGCTCAGCAGTGACACTACGATGATTACCATTTGGGTCTTGTCATATTTTTCTCTCACGTGGTCTATCACGTCCCATCCATTCACACCAGGCATCATCAAGTCTAGCAAGATGATGTTTGGTGTGAATGTATCTATCATTTCGATGGCTTCCTTGCCACCGTTAGCAGTTTTCACGTCGACGTCCATATCCTTGATCATCTCAGAGAGCGAGTCGATATTCTCTTTGATGTCGTCAACGATTAGCACTTTGTTCATGTCCATAGTTATATTATGGTTATGATTTATATATTGTTTGTATAGTATATTTGTCTACTTATATATTAGTTTTCGCTCTTGTCTCTTAGTTTTCGCAGGCATCCCTTAGGCCTTAGCCTTGTGGATGCCGTAGATGTCGCACATGAAGCCCTTCTCATTGAGAATTTTGCTCATGTTCAAGCTGTCGAATATCTTGTGATGTGTTCCAATCACTACGATGTCATACATCTTGTTGAGCACTTCAGGGTCGTCTACTACCTTGATGCCATATTCTGCCTTCACCTCGTCCTTGTCTACCAATGGATCGTAGAGGGTGGTCTTGTAGCCAGTTCCCACGAGGTTGATGTAGAGGTCTGCCACCTTGGTGTTGCGAATGTCGTCACTGTCTGGCTTGAATGAGAATCCGAGGATGAGCACCTTGGTCTCTGGCGCCTTGAACTTGCGATTGTCGCAAGCGCTCTTGATCTTGCCAGCCATCCACACAGCCATCTGCTCGTTTACCTCGCGTGCAGTGCTGAGGAGCGATGGAACCACGTCCACCTCCTGTGCCTTGTTGATGAGATAGTATGGGTCTACGGCGATGCAGTGACCACCCACGAGTCCTGGTGTGGCAGGCACGAAGTTCCACTTGGTGCTGGCTGCCGCCGTTACGTCCTCGATGCTGATGTTCATCTTGTCGAAGATCTTCTCCATCTCATTGAAGAAAGCTATTTGCACGTCGCGCTGACAGTTCTCCATCAGCTTGCATGCCTCTGCTATTCTGATGCTCTTCGCCTTGTATGTACCATGGGTCAATACCGAGGCATAGAGGCTGTCGATGATTTCTGCAGCCTCTGGTGTAGAGCCACTAGTTACCTTTACGATGTTCTCTATGGTGTGTATGGTGTCTCCCGGATTGATGCGCTCAGGAGAGAAACCCACATAGAAGTTCTGATTCAACTTCAAACCCGATGTTGCTGAGAGCAACGGAGCACATACTTCTTCCGTCAGACCTGGATACACGGTTGATTCGTATACCACAATGTCGCCTTCCTTCAATATCTTGCCTACAGCAGTGGTGGCATTGCGCACACAGCTGATGTCTGGCTTGTTAGACTTGTTGACTGGTGTTGGCACTGCGATGATATATACATTGCACTGCTTCAAGTCGTCAATGTTACTGGTCAGTTTTAGTCCCTGATTTAAGGCTTTTGCGATATGCTTGTTGTCTGGCATCTTGCCGCTAGCTAGCTTAGCTACCTTAGTGGCGTTGATGTCATAACCCCATGTATCGTATTTCTTTGAGAATAAGCATGCGAGTGGAGAACCTACGTACCCCAGTCCAATAACTCCGATCTTAAACCCAAAAGATTTGTTTACCATATAATATGTTATTTTTACGTTTATAATAATGTTTATTTCTTTCTTGTTGTTACATACCTTCCAGCTGTGCATAGCGTGAGGTCTTCTCTGGGTTCCATGCGTCCTTGTAAGAACGGTGGAAGAAGAGCTCTTGCAGATGCGCCGAGAGGCGAGCCAGTCGCAGGAAGTAGCCTGTATAAGGCGACATCAGCGGCATGAATCTGTAGAGGAATAAGTCCTCTTTCCTTCTTTCGGATACCAACATCACCAGCACGAAGGCAAACTGCGAGAAGCATACTCGGATGAAGTAGCCCAGCGCCAGCACCTCCACGATGTGGGTGTTGAAGGTAATGGCGAGCTTCACGATATACCACAACCACAGGAAGTTGAGGAAGCAGTCGTACATGACGCTCTCCATGTTGGATATCCAGTTCAGGATGCTCCAGTTCTTGGTAGGCAGCAAGATGTCGATGTGCTTGCGCAAGCGGAATCTCACGAGCGAGCGCGACCATCTGATACGCTGGTGATACAGCTTATACCATTTAGTAGGCACATTGGTCATACAGATGGCATCCTCTGCAAACTTCACCTTGTATCCTGCCTTTCTTATCTTTTGTGTCAGGTCACCGTCCAGTCCCGGACCGATGTCCCAGTAGCCCACTTCTTTCAGTATCTCATGGTCGAAAGCACCGAAGGCTCCCGATATGATGTGATAGATGCCCAGTTCCGAGGTTACGATACGTCCCACCTGTATTCGTTTCAGATACTCGAAGGCCTGGAGCGATGAGCAGATGGTGTCCTTGTAGTTGCGCACCTTGACGCATCCACCCACGCCTTTCACCATTCCGTCCATATAGAAGGGTAGGAGAATCTTCTCCAGTGCGTCGCGGTCTAGCGATGAGTCGGCGTCGAGACTTACGATGTATTTACCCTTTGCCATGTGGGCTCCATAGTTGCTTGCCGCAGCCTTTCCGCCTCTCGTCTCTAGTCGCAGGTAGTGGGTGATGTAGCCTGCTCGGTAGAGGTCGGTGCATATCAGCTTGGTGTCATCGTCCGATCCGTCGTCCACCACGATGATCTCGTAGTTGCGATAGGTTTGCTCGGCCAGTGAGTTCACCATCTTGAAGATATGCTTTCCTTCGTTCTTGCCTGGCACGAGAATCGTGATGAGCGGGTTCTCTCTATACAGGTAGAATCGTGCTATTTCCTTCTCCTTGTCTCTTCGGTTCTTGTTCATCATGCGATAACAGATCACTATGTATTCCAAGATGTAGTATCTTGGCATCTCCAGGAAGAAGAGAAACCAGTATGTGTTCACGATGCTACTGAAGGATAGTGTGCTCAGCCAGTCCAAGAAGTGATTGAGAGTTTCTACTAAGTTAAACATTCTCGTTCCCCTTTCTTCTTTGTTACTGATTTCACTATTATCTCAATATGGTGAGTGCCAGGATAGCCATCAATATCAGCACACCGGCTATGGTGATGAGCACTGCCACCAACTGCTTGTATATTTTCACGCGGCGCAGGATGGCATCGTTCTCGTCTTCCGGCTGGTCCAGTATCAGTGGCGTCTCTGCGGTCTGCTCTTCCTCGTCCTGGGTCAGTTTCTCTGGCGAGTAGGCGCAGTAGTCGTCTGGCGTCAGCTCCACGTAGTTCATCTGGTTGAAGAACTCGTCGTAGTTGTCGGCTATCGCCTTGGTCTTGGTACTTACCACGCAGCATACCAGTTCGTCAGGTTCTATCTTGTGGGCTAGTTTTCGGATAGCCTTCGACATGTCCTTGCTCAGCTGGTGCTGTGTTTCCTCCACGCTCACGTCGTTGAATACGGTACATGAGATGTAGAAGATGTTGTTGTTGTATGCCACTCGGTGGGATGGGAACTGGCGGCAGAGGATGCCCTGCAAGCTATCCTTGATCTTCACGGTTTCCTGTTCGCCGTTCAGTATCCATATCTTGCCCACCAGTACGGTGAGTGCATCCTTGCGGTAGGTCTCCATCAGCTGTCGGCGCAAGCGGTTCACGAGCAGTGGGTACTCCATGAAGTTATCATAGATGTTGGTCATGTTGTTGAACATTATGCTGCTCTCGGTCAGCACACGGATACCTTCCTCGGTTATCTCATAGTTCACCACATCACGTGGCACCAGCGCATTCACTGGGAATGTTCCCTCGCAGTAGGTGCAGGTGGCCTTGGTCAGTGGTGATGTGAATGAATTCTCGCAGTCGTTGCAAGAGTATACCACGGCAGGGCGGTCATAGTCCACTCCGATGTGGCGCAGTTTCTTGTGGCACTTAGGGCACACCAACATACCTCCCACATTGTATGTGCTCTCTGGCGACACGTTGGCGCAAGAGAAGTGGTGGATGATGTTCTGAATCTGCAGGTTGGAGCTACCACACTTAGGGCAGCACTCCGTATAGAGCAGATGCGAGTGGTTGCACTTAGGGCAGAGGTGCTCCTTGATCAGGTATTTGTGCACCCTGAGTGCGCCATACTCCACCATGGTGTCCTTAAACATGAACATCTCGTTCAGGTGGAAGAAACCCATACTGTGATAGTGCTCTAAGATAGGGTTGATGTATCCCAGTGAGCTCTTCTCCAGCAGTAAGTGACCCATGATTCTCTGGTCGCGCGAGAGCAGGTATCTCAGGATGTTGGCGAAGAGGTGGTTAGGCTGTGTAGGACGAGAAGTCTCCTGCTTGATGCCATACTTCTGCTTCGCTCTGTTTATCTTGTCGATGATCTCATACACCTTCTCATTGCTCATGTCGCTCACGTAAGCGTCCACGATATAGTCGATGATTGGCTCCTTGCCAGATACCGCAGTGTTTACGAATAATGGCTTGTAGCTACATTTCCACGACAAGATAGGGCTCGCTCCAAACAAGATGGCATGGAACGCACGCTCACTCTTCGTATTGATGTATATACAATCGAAGTAGTCCGCCTGGATATCTGGTGTAGAGTC
This sequence comes from Candidatus Segatella intestinihominis, assembly GCA_900548535.1. Classification (GTDB taxonomy): domain Bacteria; phylum Bacteroidota; class Bacteroidia; order Bacteroidales; family Bacteroidaceae; genus Prevotella; species Prevotella intestinihominis. The sequence continues at coordinate 126,009 of URLG01000001.1, forward strand.
GATGTCGATATAGCTATCGATGGTCAGCACCATGTCGCCACGTTTATTTCTTCTTAGTCCAATCATTTCTTCTTGTCGTCTTTTTGTTTATCAGTCGTTATCAACTTCGAGCTTCTGGTTACGTTCTGGTTCTTCTCCACAGGGATGGTGTACATCGGCAGTGGTTTAGGGTCGAGCATCGCACTGATCTTGTTTACTCTGATTCTCACTGGCAGCTTGTTGCTCATCACCCATGCCGGTACTCTCTGGTTAGGGTTGAATGTGAACATAGCCACCACTGCGTTGGCGTCGTGCGAGAAGTTGCTCTGCAGGTGCTTAGGTATTTCCTCTACTCGCAGACCCACCATCTGTAATTTTGCTTTCAGTTTCAAGTCCTTGTTCACGATGACGTCAGCATCGTCAGGGCTCTCCATATACTTGATCATGTCGTTGGGCACGTAAGTGATGATGCCCAAGTGACATGCGGCAAAGTCAGTGTGTTGGATGGTCATTACCTCATCGCTCTTGAAAACGAGGGTTCTGTCGCTCACTTTGATATTCGAGATGTATGCGTCGGCAGGAGCGCAGCAGTAATGTATCAATCCCGGGTTGTAGGTTTTGTTGTTGGCAGAGTAGGGCATAGCCGCTCCCTTGATGCCTGCACCCCGGTTGGTCATGAATCGGTAGGTGGTGTTCTTGGCGTTGGCGTATATCTGTACTCTGTTGGTAGCCTTTCTCAGTTCTTCCTCCACTTCGGCTATGTCGGCATCCAGCTGGTTGCGCTTGGTGTTGTCGGTGAGTCCGTAGTAGATGTCCGAAGATTCTGAGGCTTTCTGTTTTCTCAGCTCGTTGAGTTTCGTTTGCAGCACAGGTATCTCTTGCTTGGCAAGTTCAGCCTGCACCTCCATGTCGTGAGTTTCCTTCACCGCCGAAGGGAGGATGTTAGGGTCGTATTGGTTCACGATGTTGCCCAGCAATACGTAAGAGTAGAGCGTGTCTCCCTTATGTACCACCTCACCTATCTCCTTGTTTACTTTCAGGATATAGATGTCGTCTACGGCACTGATGTGATTCTCATCAATGGTAACGTATCCATCGTATGTGGCCCATATCATTCGTGTCACGATGTAGTAAGCCGCCAAGATGATGACGAAGAAGAATATCAATGCAAAGATAATCTGCTGTCGGGCCAGGCGGTGGCTTTGCGTCTTCAGCAAGTCTGCCATTGCCTGTTCTTGTGGCGTACTATTGTATTGAAACTCATTCATAGTTCGATCTCTTTGAAGATGTTGTTGTTGTCATAGATGCTTACTGCCTTCTCTATATTGATGATGGCTAGTCCGCGGTTCAACATTAGTTTATACATTCTCTCCATGCTCTCCAGGAGTCCTGTGTACTCGTCCATTCGCATCAGGTAGTTGTACCCTTGCTTCTGGTTCTGGTAGGCAAACCTTCTCATATTGATATATTTTGAGGTTTGGTCTATGTGGAAAGCCTCTGTGGCTATCGCCTGGTTCAGGTTGGCTATCTTCTTGAGCAGGATGCCCACCGACTGGCGAATCTCCTTTACGTCGGTGCCACGGCTGCTTCTGATGATTTCCTTCTCTGTGGCGAGTGCCTCACGTTTGCGTGGGCTTTCGTTGTAGAGCGGCACTGTGAATCTCACACCGACGTCACAGTTGTTGCTGAATTTGTTGTTGCTCTGCCAGTAGCTAGACCAGCGGGCGAATGGAGTGATTCGGGTTGTTCCCAGGTAGTTGGTCAGTTTGCTTTCATTGTCGGCTATCTGTTCCTTTACCATGGTGATTCTCGAGTCCAGGCTCTCATTGTTGAGATGATTCCATAGCGCCGTGGTGTCCACTTCCACTTTCGAAGGTTTGATTCTGTAGATAGGCTTGTTGCTGATGTCTCTGTCCGAGCATAGGATGGAGATGTCATATTCAGCTTCCAGCTTGTCGTTCATCACCTTCAGCATTTTGTCGTTACTGATTCGGTCCTTCTCTAGCATATACTGGTAGGCTTCGTTCATGATGTCTAGGTTGTCCAGTCTATGTGCGATGACGGTACCGATATAGAAGTTATATTGTTCAGTCAGCTCGTCGGCTGCCTTTTCATAGATGTCTGCTGTTTGTCTTTTTTTGCTTTGCAATCTGTCCAACTCATTGGCTAGTGCCAGTTTATTTCTTTTTTCTTTTCCCTGATAGAATTTTGAGTTGATGAAATTCCATCCCACCTCGGCTTGCACCTTGGCTTTGTATTTAGATACCTGTTGGGCATCATCTTCGTCGGAGTCGAAGTAGGCGTCAGGGCGGGTATAGATTTGTCCTGTTACTTCCAGTCCGTGGTGGCGTTTGAGTGCCAGTTGCTCGTGAGCAGTCTTAGCCCAGTAGAGCGAGTCCGTGTTTTTAATATCCTTGGTATGTTGCTTATTGAGTCCCAGTTCTATGATAGGGGCTTTTACCCAGATAGGGTTTTTGAGTAGGGTATCAAGTTGCGCGAAGCGTTGCTTGAAATGCTTGAGCACATTTTGGTTTTGCAGGTTTTCATAGACAAGCATCTTGGGGCTGAAACTCTTCGTAGTCTTTCGAGTTTGCGCCAAGGTGGTTTGTCCAGCTGCAAGAGCCAGAATCGCTGTTAATGTGTATAGTATAGAGTTACGCTTCATCTTCTAATGTGTTAAAACACAATGAATGCAGCCGCAAGCTGTTGCAGCTGCATTCAACTGTTTTTTATGTATTTATTGGTTTAAATACTTCTTGTATTTCTTACTTCTTGGTATTGTAGTCGGTGTTAGAGCTTGATGTGCCCTTGTCTACCAACTTGAATACCTGCATTCTGCTCTTACCATAAGCCACGTAGATGTAACCATTGTTGAGAGTTACGTAGTTAGCTGAGTTCTTGGTTGAACAACGAGCCTTTGCTACTACTGCTGGCTTGCCTTCGGCTGTCTTGTTGTTCTTGTCGAGAACTACGAGACCATAAGCACCACATGCCAAGTAGATGTAGTTGCTGTCGAATGTTACACCGTTTGCATAACCCTGTGGTACCTTGGTGTTGGCTGTAAGAGGAGCTGACCAGTTCCAAACTTCAGCACCGCTGTTCTTGTTGTAGCAAGAAAGACCCTTACCGCTTCGGCATACATAGATGTAGTTACCGTCGATGGCGATAGTGTTCTTACCATTGTTTGGAGCAATGCCTTCGATGTCGATAGTCTTGCTTGGTGTAGCATTGAGAATGTCAGCACCAGTGTTGAACAACTCAACCTTACCTGCTACCTCTGCGTCTACGCTGTTAGGACGTGAAGTATAGTAGAGAGTTGCCATCTCTGTACCATTCATAGCGATGTGCTTAGCCTTACCAGGCTGAGTCTTGCTACCTAAGCTATTCAAGGTCTCAGGATCGTATACCTCATAACCTCTAGTGCTCATTACGAGAAGCTTGTCGCCATCACGTACGATACAGTTCTCATCATTCTTGGCATCAGCAGAACCCTTCTGTACGTTTCTAATCAATGGAACTACAGTCAATGGATTGATTGAAGTATTTTCATCAATTTCTCTTACATCTGTATTGAGGAGTCCATCATTATTGATGTCGATGCGTGCAAGCATCGCACCGCTGTCGTCAGAGCTACCTACAACGTAGAGCTGTGGAGTAGAAGACTTGGTATCAATCATCAAGTGGTTGAAGTCAAGAACATTCTTCTTATCCTCAAGGTACTGCAACATAGTAGTCTTATTATTCTCAGTTTTGAATACCTCGATACAAGCTCCATGACCATCACCACGTGTATGATAAGACATATACATCTTGCCATTGTATGGCTGAACGCAGGTTGCCGATATGTCGTGTTTGTGGCTATATGTGATATCTGCCTCAGGGATAAGTTCCTTACCCTTCTCCTCTGGGATTGTTATAGCTTTACCACATTTCGTTTCTGTAATATCTCCTCCTGTGACATCTTTCCAAAGCACATTCTTGCCGCCCCATGGAACAACTTCCTGTGCGAGTGTGATATTATTGTTGTAGACTTCTTTAATGTCTACATATATTTTACCTTTCTCGCCTTTTCCACCGAAGAGGTAGCATGTAGAGAACTTTTGGTTATTTCCTAAATCGAAATCATTGCTTCCGTTAAAGACGAGTCTATTAGCTTTGAATAATGCCTTACCGCCTTCAACAGTTGTTACAGTTGCAAGACCATTATTTGCATTTTCGTATGTGCCTTCACACTCTACATAGCCTTTGTCATTTAAGTAAATCTTACTACCTGCGCACTGATAGATGCTTTTTGCCTTTAAATATCCCGTGTGGAGATTGGCAGAATTGCTATCAATTCTGAACATTTCTGAAGTCTCAATACCGCATGCATAGAAATCTGTTGTTCCTTGAAGTTTGATAGTTTTTGCTATGAATTTTCCTGCAAAGTTTACAGTTCCATTAATTGTAACGTCTTTCTTTGAAATGTTCAGTCCTTTCTCGCCCTGTACGTTGGTTGTACTTCCCTGATTGTGTTGGAAATCACCTGCAGTGAGATTGCCACCAATGAAAACATTTGCCCTCTCTGTAATTGTCTTGTAGGTGTTGTTGCTGATATTTGCATCTCCATTGATGTAAACTTGTGATCCAAATTCCAGATTTTGAGCCTTCAAATTTCCACCTACATACAATTCACCTTCCGTCTTAAAATCATTTTTTAGAGTCAAATCCTTTTCTATAGTAGTTTGGCTTCCATAACCTGGGTACAATTTTGAACCAGTGAAAGAACCACCTACGTACATTTTGCCTCTGTTGTCAAAGTCGGCAGTTGTCTTAAAATTGCCTTCTACATAGAAATTGCTATTTGATGAAACATATATTCCGCTTAGTGATGTTTTAAATGAACCACCCTTATAGATGTAGAAATTTAATCCATTTAAGTTCGCTGGTGACTTGTATTCAACAGTACCGCCCAATACATATATGTTTACATTATCTCCTAATTCATAATGGTTAGTAATTGTAAGGGTACCAGATTCCACATAGATGTTGGTATTACTAACTCTACCTATACTTACAGACTTGCTTGATGTAACAACATAATTTCCAGCTTGACTAGAAGAATAAATATTATCTGGTAGTTCGTTGCCATTTGCTGTAGGTGCTGCTGGCATAGAGAGCTGTGTAACTTGTGGATCTGCCACAGCTGCTCTTGATCTAGCCTTTGTTGTTGTTACTGTAGTGTTAAAGTTGATGACGCGTGATGCAAGCTCTTGTGCATCAGTGATAGAAGTAACTTCCTTGCCTACAATGTTCTTTTCAACATTACCTGAAGGCCCATCTGTAGAATCGCTACAAGATGCGAGGAGCAATGCAGCGAATGTAAAAGAAACTAGCTTGATGTTAATTGCTTTCATGTTAGTCTTTTATTAACCGTTAATATTCCTTTCATATTTCACATATACCTTTTTATTAGCTAGTTAACTTAGCCTTTAATAAGGTTTGTTCTCCCTCACTCCTTAAAGTGAGAGTGGGGGAGAACAAGAGAGTATTTTAATCTATTTGATTATTGATTACTTCTTTGTGTTAGTCAACTTGAAGATCTGGACACGGCTCTTACCATATGCTACGCAGATGTAAGTCTCACTGCCAACCTTCTGAAGTGTAACATAGTTAGCTGAGTTGTAACCAGTACCTGTTGTTACAGAAGTGTCTCTGTAAGCACGACGCTTTGCAACTACCTTGTTGTCAGCCTTGTTGAGAACTACGAGACCGTAACCACCGCATGCGATGTAGATGTAATGGTCATCAACTGCTACACCATTTACACGACCGATAATGTTGCCATCCTTACCTGTAGGAGCAGCAAAAATCTTAGTGCCATTACCTGCAGCATCGTAGCGAACGAGACCTGCATCACCCTGGCAAACATACAAGTTGTTACCGTCCAATGCGATAGTGTTCTTACCGTCAACTACGCCTACATTACCCAATGTTGTGTGAGTCTCAGGATTCTCCAATGATGAGCTATTGAACTTCTTTATAGTACCAGTTGCGTTGTTGTCCGCAGCCTCCAAGCTGTAGAGGTATGTACCATCTGTGGTCAAATGCTTAACGTCTGTGCCTGCGAATGGAGTACGTGTAGAGAAATCAGAGGCGTATACCTGATAACCCTTATTTGTTGCCAAAACGAAGCTGTTATCATACTTTACAACGCAGTTAGCATCGTAACCATTCTTAGAGTTGGTCTTGTCGATAGGATATGTCTTAATACCCTGATCCTTATCCATTGTACCATCGCTCTTCAAAGGAACATAGCCTAACAAAGCACCTTCCTTCAGAGTTGTAGCTGCTACGTAGAAGCGACCATCTGCAATCATACCATGATTAACGTCGATGCCATCTGTAGCAGATACCTTTTGGTCGAGGATTAACTCGCCGTTTGCGATATGTGCTACCTCAAGACCACCAGCGATGTAATTCTTACCATTCTTCTGTGTGTGGTATGTAACATAGAGCTTACCGCCATTAGACTGGATGCTTGTTGCAGAGATAGATGTTGGCTTAACACCTTCGGCAGAGAACAAGTCGAGCTTTGGAGCTACAGTGATTTCGTCTGCATTAACCTTGAGCTCGTAGCCATAACGCTTGTGAGCCTCGTCTTTCCAGTCTACTACCTTACCATTAGTAGCCTTATCATAGTCTAAGTATGAAGCTGCGATATCGAGATCTGCTGCGCTACCCAACTCAGTTGAACCCTTAAAGCTCTTAGTGAACTGGAACAAAAGTGTAGCGTTCTGAGCAGGAGTTGCAAAAGCCTGAATATACTCATCGCCATTGTTGTGGAACTCTTCAGCCTTAACAACAGCTACTGAGTTTGCCTCGTTCAATGTAATCTGGCCTTCTGCTGCGTTATCTGTAACGAGCTTGTCTACATTAATTACACCCTTTTTGGCAATATTGAGTTTGCAGCCCTTTTCCAAAGTGAGGACAGCCTGACCAATTTCTGTGCCCTTCTTGTTGCTATTCTTAGCCTGGCAGGTTACGTTAACATAGTTAGCGTCAATCTGAGAATTATCCTTCATTATGAGAGCGTGGTCAGCCTTGATAGCTGTGTTCTCACCAGCCTTCAAGTAACCGCTTACTGTTAAGTCAGCTGTTTCAACGAAACCTTCTACCTGCAATGCACCATCAAGGTTGATGTCTGTTGCATTCATAACATTTGCAGAAGCGTATACGTTTGCACCAGACTCAATGTTCAATACCTTAGCACGGATAGAACCTACGATGCTTACTGTAGCGCCATCCTTGATTGTGATGTTCTGAGCAGGCTCATTGCTGTTGCTCTTGTCCACCTGACCGAGACCTGACTTAAGCTCCTTTACTGCAACATCGTTGCCATCTGCATCCTTGCCAGAAGTAAAACCTCTCCAAGATGAGAACAAATCACCAGCGATTATGATATCTTGTGTTCTGTCTGTCTTTACAGTACCCAATTCGTTGTATACTGTATTGCCAGCCTTGATCATCTCGCCACTGCCCTTGAAAATTAAAGAGCCGCCCTTCTCAACTACAATCGTAGAGTTGTTGAGTGTGTTAGCGTCATAAATCAACTTAGCTCCACCATGTACATATACTGTAGCACCAGTGATAGTCTTATTAGTGAAGTCGTACTCTACAGTCTTGTCGCCACCCTTCAAGTAATATGTACCAGCTGTTACGTTTTTCTTATCGTTTAAAATCTGAGAAGCGGTAGCTGGTTCTACTGGCATCTTAAATGATGTGGTGAAAGTTACATTGTCACCAGCAGCTCTTGAGAAGAACTTACGTGCATTGGCTGTTGAGTTCTTGTAGTTAACGACATTAGAAAGCAATGAAGATGCGCTTTCCTCTGTAAGACCAATAGTTGTAGCATCCACAACAGACTCTCCGTTACCGCTATTTGGGGTATCGGTGCTGTCGCTACAAGATGCGAATACGAATGCTGCTAAACCGATCGCAGCAAGTTTAGAATTGATTACTTTCATATCTATTTAAGTTTAAATTGTTACTTCAACTTATAGTTTATACTAACCTGTCTTCCAGTATGTGTCTCAATAGGTTATGTTTGTTGGTGTTGCCCTTAACTTGCTAGCCTACGGGACTTTAATGTACTTTTCGACGCTGCAAATATAGTGGAAATATTTCAATAATAGATGTTTTTACGCGTTAAATAATCTTAATTAGGCGTTAATTTAATGTTAGTTTAAGTTTCTACACTGTTTTGTTTCTCTTAGGTATACATGAAGAAGGGGACGGTTCGCTTCTCCCTTCTTCTGTTTTCAGTGGGCATCATCATCATCATCATCATTTTCTTTATATGATGATAATCATATTTCTTATTCTCTATCTTTATCTTTATCTTAGTTTATGCGCGCGGGCGTTGGGATGTCGAGTGTTGTATCAAGTGTTGTATCAAGTGTTGTATCAAGTGTCGCATAAGCAGTGGGGCTTTTTTATTCCGTTTCTTTCCAGTCCAAGAGGCCCTTGCCCATATCTTCTAGTTCGAGGGCGAGGCCGATGACCTGGCGATTGTCGGCTCTGAATGGCTCCAGATACTGGTTGCTGATGATTTGCTGGATGCCTGCTTCCTTGCCTCCGTTCTTTTGGAGTTTCAGCTCTATCACGTAGATGTAGCGAGAGGTGTGGACCAGGAGGTCTATTCTGCCTGTGGCTAGCATGTGTTCTACTTCTACCTTAAAGCCGATGGCGTTGAGTATGGTGCTGATGATGAGGCGGTATCGCTCTTCCATGTCCATGCTGGCAAGCTTCTTGTTGCTGTATGGCACGTCGGCTATCAACGCTTTGAGGGCTTTCATCGCCTTGGCTGTGTCGTGGTATAGTAAGTATTGGCGAAGTTGTGCTTGCAATGATTGTACATCAGCTTCTTGCTTCATGGTGAGGGCTGGCAAGACGCATTCGTAGAGAGCCTGCTTCACTTCAGCATTTGGAAAGCCTAGGTGGTAGACACCGTCGTCGTATGACTTGATGGTGAGGTAGCCTGTCTGATATAGAAAGAGCTCGGCTCCTCCACCTGTCACATCTGACATCTCTAGCGTGTTGCGCAGTATCATGCAGTCTTCGAAGTCTTGAAGCCTTATATCTGCGTCGGATACGAACTTAGGTAGCAGGGAGGTGGCTCCTGATGACGCCCAGAAGTTGTTGAGCTCCTTGGTGTACAAGGCGTTGATCAAACTGAAGGGGTTGTAGACGTCAATCATATTGTTTCGGCAGAAATGATAGCCATCGTAATATTCCTTCAGATTGTCGTGTGCCTGCTGGATGGTCCATTCGTTACGCTCTGCCAATTCTTCCATTTCTTCCTTGAAGTTGTCGCTGATTTCTTGCTCCGTGATGCCACAAATGGCGGCGTTCTCGGGCAGGAAGCTGACGTTGGTCAGGTTGTTGAGAGCCGAGAAGAGGGAGATTTGAGTGAACTTGGTGATGCCTGTGATGAAGACGAAATATTCGTATTCGTCATCAGCCTTGAGGATGGCGAATACCTCACGGTATACTCCGGTGCATGCCTCGTGGTCGGGTGTCTTCCAAGAGTGCTGAAGAGGTGAGTCGTATTCGTCGATAAGGATGGCGACTTGAGCGCCTGCCTTTTCGTGGGCAGTCGTAATGATGGCATGGAAGCGGTCGGCGAGTTGAGCAGTCGCCTTAGGGGTGATGCCGTACATGTCCTCGTATTCACCAAAGCGGATGTCGAGATAAGAGCGAATGGTCTCTGCCGTGGCTCCACCACGGCTCATGTCAAGTCGGATGACTGGGTGCTGGGTCCAATCATCTTCTAGCTGCATGATCTTCAGTCCTTCAAAGAGGTCTTTTCTTCCTTCGAAGTATGCCTGGAGAGTGTCTACAAGCACTGATTTTCCGAAACGGCGAGGACGGCTCAAATAGCTGTATTTGAATCCGTTGTTTACCATGTTCCAGACGAGGTCGGTCTTGTCTACGTAGACATATCCCTTTTCTCTTATTTCCTTGAAAGACTGAATGCCTGCTGGCAATTTTCTTCTGTTCTTATCCTTCTTTATGATCATAATCCGTCTCCTTCTGATATCTGCCTGCAAATTTACGGCAATATTTTGAGATTACCAAATTTCTTGCTGATTATTTTCTGCGAGCATCAACATCATCCTGGATTTACATCCCGATGTCTGTGAAAATGCATCCTCGTAGTAGCTGAAACTGCATCGGGGATGCAGTTCTGACGACATCGAGGATGTAGTTCAGACGACATCGAGGATGCAGTTGTGGCTATTACGGGGATGTATTTCCGATGGCATCGGTAAACATCATATTTAAACTTCATTAACGCAATAGGGCGCAACTTTCGGCATCTTGTATGCGTCTAAAGGATATAAATTTTTAAACGAATAAAGCGTATGAAAACTATGAAGAGAATGATGGTGGGAGCCTTGATGATGCTATCGGCTGCCACTTTGATGAGCTGCTCTATGGGCGGTAGTTACAATATGAATGGTAACTTGCAGTACTCGCAGCAAGACTTACAGCCCAAGGCTTTTAAGGCGATAGATGTGAGCGTGGTGGCTGATGTGTACTATACTCAGAATAGTGGCGATAAGCATGATGTAAGGCTCGACTTCTCTGCTATCCGAGACGACGATACACGTGAGCTGATGAAGGAAAAAGTAAAAGTAGTTTACCGAGATGGTGGCGTGGAGATTGGCGTTACTGGCAATGTAAGAAGCACGAAGGGGATGGACGAGGGCAAGCGACTGAAGGTGTATATCACCAGCCCAGACCTTGTGAAGGTGGATATGGAGGGCGTAGGCTCTTTTCATGCAGGAACCATCAACTCTGACCAACTGGAAATGGATAATGAGGGCGTAGGCTCTATGTATGTCAAAGAGGTGCTAGCCAATAAACTGAAGGTTACCAATGAGGGTGTGGGCAGCGTGACCATTGACAAGGTGACGGGCGATGACTTCTCTATTGATAATGAGGGAGTAGGCAAGGTGAATGTCGGTTTCTATAAGGGTGGAAAACTGGATATAGACAATGAAGGCGTAGGTAAGGTATCTGCCAAGGTGGACTGCAAGTCGATTAAAGCGTCGCTCGAAGGAGTGGGCGGCATCACCCTGAGTGGCAAGACCCAATTCTATAAGAAAGAAAAGGATGGAGTGGGCCACTTTAGTGATGCCGACCTGGAATATTCTAAAATTCTAAAGGTGACGGACTAGAAGTCCCATTTCACACCGAGACATGGACGAACCATGAGGCCGGCGTTGGAACCGAAGTTGTTGCTAATCTCTACCTCGCCACCCACGCTGAGGTTGTCGCAACCAAAGTGCTGACCTACGTTGTACCAGAGCTGTGGCTCGGTGGTAAACACGGTGTGCTCGGTCTTGTATTCCGTCTCGCCAGCGGCATTTACCTTAGGGTCGCCATGCTTGTCGAGGAAGCTGGTGTGGTTCTCCCACCAGAAATCTGCGAAACCATCAAACTTCAAGCCCTTTACGCCAAAGATGTCGTTGCAGGTCCATACGGCAGTAAGCTGCATTGGCACGTTCTGGTCGGTGGCACGGATGGTCTTGTAGAGTGCCTGGAGGGTGAGGGTGTTCTTAAAGCTCTTGTCATGCATGAAGTACTCCACACCAAAGAGCCAAGCGTTGTTGATAGGGTAGTTCTTGGTGATACCACCGTTATACTCTACGTGGAGGCTCCAGTTCTTCATCTTCGTGTTCTGCCAGAAGTTGAGTGCACGGGAGATCTCGGTGTAGGTTCCACCCTGTGATACATTCTTGCTTCCCACTACCATCTTGTCGTAGTTGAAGTCGTGGTCCACGAAGAAATAAGTGTTACCCCATTTGTCCTGCTTGAACATCTCAAGTGTCAGGGTAACATACTTGCGGTCACTGCCGAAATCATAGAGAATCTGGGCGTTGGTCTGTGCTAAAGTTTTGCTCGCAGGGAGCAACGCAAGTGCCATGAGCAATAGGCTTTTCATCTTTTTCATAAAATCTTTTTCTTTTTGTTTATTGTTTATGAGTTTAACAAAAAACTGCGGGCGATAGGGTCCGCAGTTTGTAAAAATATATCTCTGTGCAATTAGTATGCGAAGAGAGGGTAATCCTTCATTGTAGCATTCACCTTTTCGCGAACGCGGGCGATGACCTTCTCGTCCTCAGGAGCATTCAATACCTCCTCGATGAGTTCGGCAATGAGATGCATCATATCTTCCTTGGCGCCACGAGTGGTCATGGCTGCTGTACCCAGACGGATACCTGATGTCTGGAAGGCTGAACGGCTGTCGAATGGAACCATGTTCTTGTTGACGGTGATGTCGGCTGCCACGAGCGCATTCTCTGCCACCTTACCTGTCAAGTCAGGATACTTGGAGCGGAGGTCTACGAGCATGGAGTGGTTGTCGGTACCGCCACTTACGATGCCAAAGCCACGGCCGATAAGGTCGTCAGCGAGTACGGCAGCGTTCTTCTTCACCTGTGCGGCATACTCCTTCCAAGAAGGCTGCAGGTTCTCATTGAAGGCTACTGCCTTGGCAGCGATGACGTGCTCCAATGGACCGCCCTGGATGCCAGGGAATACGGCTGAGTTGAGCAACATACTCATCTTCTTTACCTCGCCCTTCTTGGTGGTCAAGCCCCAAGGATTGTCAAAATCTTTGCCCATCAAGATGATACCGCCACGAGGACCACGGAGGGTCTTATGGGTGGTAGATGTTACGATGTGGGCATACTTCACAGGGTTGTTCAAGAGACCTGCTGCTATCAGACCGGCAGGGTGAGCCATGTCTATCATGAGCAGTGCGCCCACCTCATCGGCTATCTTGCGCATGCGGGCGTAATCCCACTCACGGCTATAGGCGCTACCGCCACCGATAATCAACTTAGGCTTGTGCTCCAAGGCGAGCTTCTCCATCTCATCATAGTCGATGCGGCCCGTCTCCTTGTTCAGGTTGTATCCGATAGGGTTGTAGAGGATACCTGAAGTGTTGACGTGGCTACCATGAGAGAGGTGACCACCATGATCCAAGTTCAGGCCCATGAAGGTATCGCCTGGCTTCAATACAGCGAGCAGAACGGCAGCGTTGGCCTGTGCGCCAGAGTGAGGCTGCACGTTGGCATACTCAGCACCGAAGAGCTTCTTCACTCTCTCGATGGCGAGGTTCTCCACGATGTCCACCACCTGGCAGCCGCCATAATAGCGCTTGCCTGGCAGTCCCTCTGCATACTTATTGGTCAGGTAAGAGCCCATGGCGTGCATTACCTCGTCACTCACGAAATTCTCTGAAGCGATAAGCTCCATACCCTTCAGCTGGCGCTGATGTTCTCTCTCGATCAAGTCGAAAATCTCTTGGTCTTTTTCCATACTCTTTAATATTATAAGTTGATACTCTTTTTACTAGCAAAAGTTTAGTTGGTGCTTTCTTTTTACTTGCAAAGTTCCACCTTGCCCAGCTGCTGCTCCTTGTCGCAGTAGTGGCAGCGGATGATGCCGAGTGCCTTGTCCACGGTGTGGAAGATGGTCTGCATAGGCTCGTTGTTGGTGATACACTTAGGGTTGTTGCATTTCACGATGCCCTTGAGTGTGTCGGGAGTCTCCACGGTCTTCTTCTCCACAATCTCGTAGTCCTTGATGATACTCAGTCCGATGTTAGGAGCCACCACAGAGAGGCGGTTGATCTCCTCATCGGTAAAATACTTGTTGGCCACCTTGATGATGCCCTTCTTGCCAATCTTCTTGCTAGGCAAGTTGTAGCCGATGGTGACAGGGGTCTCCATCTTCTCCAACTGGAGCAGATTCACTACCTGGTAGGTCTTTTCGGCTGGTATATGGTCGATTACGGTTCCGTTTTCGATGGCCGCAACCACTAATTGACTTTTATTATTTCCCATAATTATTAATTGTTAATTATTAATTATCAATTACTCAATAATAGTCTTGTCGTTCTTCACGTCGTCGAGCGTGATGCCCAGGCAGTGGCAGAAGATGGCCTCACGAGCATAGAGACCATTCTGAGCCTGCTGGATATAGTAAGCGTGTGGGTCATCGTCCACATCGTAAGCTATCTCGTTGACACGAGGCAGTGGGTGCATGATCTTCATGTTGTCCTTCGCCTTGCACAGCATCTCGCGCTTCAGGATGTATACGTTCTTCACGCGCTCATACTCCATGAGGTCGGAGAAGCGCTCCTTCTGCACGCGCGTCATATATAATATGTCGGCGTCGGCGATGACGTCCTCGTTAAATTCCTCATGCTCCACATACTTGATGCCATGGCTCTGGCAGTAGAGCTTGTACTCTTGAGGCATGGCAAGCTCCTTAGGTGCGATGAAGTGGAAAGTAGGATTGAAGTGGCGCATGGCAGTGATAAGTGAGTGAACGGTGCGGCCATACTTGAGGTCACCCACAAGGTAAATGTTAAGATTCTCCAAGGTACCTTGGGTCTTGAAGATGGAATAGAGATCGAGCAAGCACTGAGAAGGGTGCATGTGAGCACCATCGCCTGCATTGACGATAGGCACTGGGGCCACCTCGCTGGCATATTGGGCGGCTCCCTCGATGAAGTGGCGCATGGCGATAACATCGGCATAGTTGCTCACCATGAGGATGGTATCCTTGAGCGTCTCACCCTTGGTGGTGCTGGATGTCTTGGCATCAGAGAAGCCGATGACACGAGCGCCAAGTCGATTGGCTGCTGTTTGGAAACTCAGTTGAGTGCGAGTGGAAGGCTCGAAGAAAAGGGTCGCTACGACCTTTCCCTTCAACAATTCCCTGTTAGGATGCTTTTCAAACTCTTGCGCCATCTCCAGGAGGTACATGATTTTCTCCTTAGATAGGTCTGCAATCGTCACAAAATTATGTTTTTCCATTTGTTTTTGATTGTAATGTTTTAAAATCGCCCCCAAAGTTACACAAATTTTCTGATTTATGTGCGATATTTCAAAACTTTTAATTACTTTTGCACAAATAATTATAGAATTTCAGATGAGAAAACGTTTTATACATACTTTATGGGCGCTTTTAGGCACCGGAGTCTTGGCTACGGTCATCGGCTTTTTCGCCATTTGGTTTGGCTATATTGGCTACATGCCCGACATCGAGGATCTGCAGAATCCTATCAACCGTTTTGCCACCCAGGTATACTCCTCGGATGGCAAGGTGCTCGGTACGTGGAACCTGAACAAGGAGAACCGCATCGTGATACCTTATAATAAGATGTCACCTTATTTAATTAAGGCATTGGTGGCTACCGAGGACGAGCGATTCTATGAGCACTCGGGCATCGACTATCGAGCCCTGGGGCGTGCCATCATCAAGCGTGGCATCTTGGGGCAGACCAATGCGGGCGGTGGAAGCACCATCACCCAGCAGCTGGCCAAGCAGCTCTATTCGGAGAAGGCTACGAGCACGCTGGAGCGACTCCTGCAGAAACCGATAGAGTGGGTGATAGCCATCAAGTTGGAGCGCTATTATACCAAGCAGGAAATCCTGGCGCTGTATCTCAACTACTTCGACTTCCTGCACAATGCCGTGGGCATCAAGACGGCTGCCAACACCTATTTTAATAAGGAGCCTAGGGACTTGACGCTCTGCGAGGCAGCCACCCTCATCGGTCTGTGCAAGAACCCATCGCTCTTCAATCCGGTGCGCTATCCGGAGAGAGCCCGTGAGCGCCGCAACGTGGTGCTCTCGCAGATGGTGAAGGCGGGCTATCTGAGCCAGGGCGAGTATGGGGAATATGCCGCAGAACCTATCTCCCTCAACTTCCATCGTGCCGATCATAAGGACGGTTCTGCCACCTATCTGCGTGAGTTCTTGCGCCAGTACATGATGGCTAAGCGACCAGAGAGAACCGACTATCCATCGTGGAACTATGCACAGTATGTGACCGATTCCATCGCGTGGGACAGTGATCCGCTGTATGGATGGTGCAACAAAAACTACAAGAAAGACGGCTCTAGCTACAATGTATATACCGACGGACTCAAGGTGTTTACCACCATCGATAGCCGTATGCAGCGATATGCCGAAGAGGCTGTATATCAGCACGTGGCGAGATACTTGCAGCCGGCATTCAGCCGTGAGGTGGCTCGCAAACCAAGCTCGCCTTACAGCGACAAGTTGAAACCACAGCAAATACGTAGCATACTGAACCGCAGCATCACGCAGAGCGAGCGCTATCGCTCCATGAAGGCGGCGGGCTATACGCCAGAGGAAATCAAGCAGGAGTTCAGAAAGAAGATACCGATGACGGTATTTACCTATCATGGCGACATCGACACGCTGATGAGCCCATTGGACTCTATCCGCTACTACAAGACCTTCTTGCGCAGCGGATTCATGAGCATGGACCCTAAGACGGGAGCCGTGAAGGCATACGTGGGCGGACTGGACTATACCCACTTCATGTACGACATGGTGAGCCTGGGTCGCCGACAGGTGGGTTCTACCATCAAGCCTTTCCTCTATAGCTTGGCGATGGAGAATGGATTCTCGCCTTGCGACTTGGCGCCTAACCGCCAGCAAACCTATATGGTGGCAGGCAAGCCATGGACACCACGCAATGCCAACCACGCCCGCTATGGGCAGATGGTGCCACTGAAGTGGGGATTGGCGCAAAGTAACAACTGGATCAGCGCTTACTTGATGAGCAAGTTGAACCCTCAGCAGTTTGTGCAGCTGTTGCGCGACTATGGTATCCAAAATCCTGATATTCATGCCTCTATGAGCCTCTGTCTGGGACCATGCGAGGTGAGCGTGTGCGAGATGGTGAGTGCCTATACCGCCTTTGCCAACCACGGCATTCGCACGGCTCCTATGTTTGTGAGCCGCATCGAGGACAACGAGGGCAATACCATCGCCACCTTCCAGCCAAGAATGAACGAGGTGATCAGTGCCGAGAGCGCCATGAAGATGCTCACCATGCTGATGGGCGTAGTGGACGGCGGTACGGCAGGCAGACTGCGCTATCGCTACAATCTGGAGGGACAGATAGGAGCCAAGACGGGTACCACCAACAACAACAGTGATGGTTGGTTTATCGGCTTCACGCCTCAACTGGTGAGTGGCTGCTGGGTAGGCGGCGAAGACCGCGACATCCACTTCGACTCCATGAACATGGGACAGGGAGCCACCATGGCATTGCCTATCTGGGCGATATTCATGAAGAAAGTATATGCCGACCCATCGCTGGGCATGGACCCTGCACTCAAGTTCGACCTGCCGGAAGGTTATGACCCATGCCATCTGCCTAAGGCAGAGCAAGATGACTTCTCTGAGGTGGATGGCATCGACGAAGTCTTCGAGTAGGCAGGCTATTGGGCAGGTAATAAACCTGCCCTCCCAGTATCGCTTGCCTAAAAAGAATGGCTTTGTATCAGGCATGTATGCTTAAATAGTGCAAAAATGGCGGTCTAGATTCTTTAGTCTCCGTTTTTTTTTGTAACTTTGCAAAGTTTTAGAGCTAGTGTTAGCGAGAATACAAGAAATAAGAGAATAAAATAAAAATCATTATAATGAACGTTTCTTACAAATGGCTTAAAGAATACGTCGATTTCGACTTGACACCACAGGAGACTGCGGACGCGCTGACCTCTTGCGGACTCGAAGTTGACGCTTTGGAAGAAGTACAGTCTATCAAGGGTGGACTGAAAGGTCTTTACGTGGGTAAAGTATTGACATGCGAGATGCATCCCAACAGCGATCACCTCCATGTTACTACCGTAGACTTGGGCAAGGGCGAGCCACAGCAGATTGTGTGTGGCGCTCCTAACGTAGCCGCAGGTCAGAAGGTAATCGTAGCCGACTTGGGCTGCGTGCTTTACGACGGCGACCAGAGTTTTACAATCAAGAAGAGCAAGCTCCGTGGTGTGGAGAGCTTCGGTATGATCTGTGCCGAGGACGAGATTGGTATCGGTACCGACCACGCTGGCATCATCGTCCTCCCAGAGGATGCTCCGGTAGGTCAGCCTGCCGCTGAGTATTATCACCTGGAGAGCGACTGGCTCATCGAGATCGACATCACTGCCAACCGTGCCGATGCGCTCGGTCATTATGGCGTGGCTCGCGACCTCTACGCTTGGTTGAAGCAGAATGGCTATGAGACCTCTCTGCATCGTCCATCTTGTGACGAATTTGTGGTAGACAACGAAGACCTCCCTATCGAGGTGGAGATTCAGAATACAGATGCCTGCAAGCGCTATGCCTGCGTGAGCATCACCGACTGCGAGGTGAAGGAAAGCCCTAAGTGGCTCCAGGACAAGCTCAATATCATCGGCTTGCGCCCAATCAACAACATCGTGGACATCACCAACTATATCATGATGGCATACGGACAGCCTCTGCACTGCTTCGACGCTGATATGGTGACAGGTCACAAGATTGTGGTTCGCACCCAGCCAGAGGGCACCAAGTTTATCACCCTCGATGGTGAGGAGCACACCCTCGGCGAGCACGACTTGAGCATCTGTAATGCCGAGGAGCCTATGTGTATCGCCGGTATCTTTGGTGGCAAGGGTTCTGGTACTTACGAGACCACCAAGAGCGTGGTCTTGGAGAGTGCATACTTCCACCCAACATGGATTCGCAAGAGCGCACGCCGTCATGGCTTGAGTACAGACGCTAGCTATCGTTTTGAGCGTGGCGTGGATCCAAATGGCCAGATTTATGCCCTGAAGCAGGCTGCCATCCTCTGCAAGCAGTTGGCTGGCGGTAAGATCTCCATGCAGATCAAGGATGTATATCCAGAGCCTATCAAGGACTTCCCTGTTCGCTTGAACTATGAGTATGCACATCGCCTCATCGGTAAGGAGATAGGCGCTGAGACCATCAAGAATATCGCCACTTCTCTCGAAATGAAGATTGAGAAAGAGGATGCTGAGGGACTCGACCTCCTCGTGCCAGCATACCGTGTAGACGTGCAGCGTCCATGCGACGTGGTAGAGGATATCCTCCGTATCTATGGTTACAACAATGTGGAGATTCCTACACAGCTCAAGAGTTCGCTCACTGTTCAGGGCGACGAGGACAAGGCTTATCACAGCCAGAACATCGTGGCAGAGCAGTTGGTAGGCGAGGGATTCATGGAAATCCTCAACAACTCACTGACCAAGGCAAGTTACTATACCGACTTCGACCTCAACAAGTATTCTAACGAGAGCACAGTGAAGGTGATGAACCCACTGAGCGCTGACCTCGGCGTGATGCGTCAGACCATGCTCTTCGGTGGATTGGAGAGCGTATCTCGCAACATCAACCACAAGAGTGCCAACCTGAAGTTCTTCGAGGTAGGTAACACCTATATATATAATAAGGAGAAGTGGACAGCCGAGAGTCCTATCAAGGCATACTCTCAGGAGGGTCACATCTCTCTCTTCATCACCGGTAAGAGAGTAGAAGGCAGCTGGGCTCACGCCGATGAGCAGAGCAGCATCTACGAGCTGAAGGCAGTGGTAGAGAACATCCTTCGCCGTGTGGGCATGCCACAGAACAACGTGGTCATCAAGCACAGCGACAACAATATCTTCTCTAAGGGCGTAACTTACGAGACCCGTGCCGGCAAGGTATTGGTAGAGCTCGGTATCTTGAGCCTCAAGCTGAAGAAGGCGTTCGACATCGAGCAGGATGTATTCTATGCCGACGTACACTGGGACAACCTGATGAAGGCTGTGAAGAAGGTAAACCTTACCTATACCGACATCAGCAAGTATCCTTCAGTGAGCCGCGACTTGGCTCTCTTGGTAGACAAGAACGTGGAGTTTGCCCAGATAGAGCAGATAGCTCATCAGACAGAGAAGAAGCTCCTCAAGAGCGTAGTTCTCTTCGATGTATACGAGGGCGAGCACCTGCCTGAGGGCAAGAAGAGTTATGCTGTGAACTTCATCCTCCAGGACGAGGAGAAGACGCTGAATGATAAGCAGATAGATGCCATCATGAAGAAGCTCATCGCCAACCTGACAGGCAAGCTGAATGCAGAATTGAGATAATTATTAAAAACAAAACGATAAACATTTAAAAATTAATTCCAATGGGAAGAGCATTTGAATATCGTAAAGCTACAAAGCTGAAAAGATGGGGCCACATGGCCAAGACATTTACTAAGTTGGGTAAGCAGATCGCTATCGCAGTAAAGGCAGGCGGTCCAGAGCCAGAGAACAACCCAACCTTGCGTGCTATCATCGCTAACTGTAAGCGTGAGAACATGCCTAAGGACAATATCGCTCGTGCCATCAAAAATGCGATGGGCAAGGATACCAGCGATTACAAGGAGGTGACTTACGAGGGATATGGCCCTCACGGAGTGGCTGTATTCGTGGATACATTGACCGACAACACTACTCGTACAGTAGCTGACGTTCGCTCAGTATTCAATAAGTTCAGCGGCAACCTCGGTACTACAGGTTCACTTTCTTTCCTCTTCGACCACAAGGCTGTGTTCACATTCAAGAAGAAGGATGGTCAGGATATGGACGAGTTGATCCTCGACTTGATTGACTATGGTGTAGAGGATGAGTACGATGAGGATGAGGAGAACAATGAGGTAACTATCTATGGTGCTCCTACAAGCTTCGGCGAAATCCAGAAGCACTTGGAGGCTGAGGGCTTCGAGGTAACTGGTGCTGAGTTCACCTACATCCCTAACGACTTGAAGGATGTTACTGCCGAGGAGCGTGAGACTATCGACAAGATGGTAGAGAAGTTGGAGGAGTTTGACGACGTTCAGACTGTTTACACCAACATGAAGCCAGAAATTCCTGCTGAGGCAGAATAAGATATAAAGAAAGATTAATATATTAGGTTAATAAATGAGGGTAGATGTTTGTGAAAATGTCTACCTTCTTTTATATATAATAATGTATAGGGAGAAAACATTATGGTAGAACAAGAGAATAAGAAACAACTCAAGAAGGTAACTTATCAGACTCATGGTACCTGCTCCAAGTATATCTGCATCAGTGTGGATGAGGACGGAGTGGTACAGGACGCACAGTTTATTGGTGGATGCGATGGCAATACCAAGGGCGTGTGCGCACTGATCAGAAACATGAAGGCTAAGGAAGTGATAGCCCGCCTGAAAGGTATAACTTGTGGCAATAAGCCAACCAGTTGTCCTGACCAGTTGGCTACTGCCTTGCAAGAAATGGGTTACTAGTATTTAAATGTATCGTCGAGGAGTACTTGCTTCGGATTCTTTGCCGAATGATAGATGAAGCGGAATGTGAAGTGAGACTCCTTGTACTTCTTTAGCCCAGGATTATTGTCGAGGGCTTCCTTCTGCAGCTTGTGCAGCTTTTCGCGGTTCGCATCAATTGCCTTTTGGTTGTCTGCCTTGTTGCGAAGTGTGATATAATAGGTGTAAACCTTCTTGGTTTTCTCGAAGGTGGCACTGTCAGTTCTGCTGTCGTTCACGTAAGGTGTAGGACAGTATTTTTCGGTGTACTCTTTAGCCTCTCTAGCGGCTCTATCCTCCAAACTCTCGGTGCAAGAGGCTACTAAAGAGCCAAATACTACAAAATAAATCAACTTTTTCATCATTATTTCTGGATTTTTGTGCAAAGATACAAAAAAAATAGTTATCTTTGCACTCCAAAGAGAGAAATATTTTATGGAGAATATAAATAAGATAAGAAATTTCTGCATTATTGCACATATCGACCATGGTAAAAGTACCTTGGCTGACCGATTGTTGGAGAAGACCCAGACCATCAAAATCACGGAGGGTCAGATGCTCGACGACATGGACTTGGAACGTGAGCGTGGTATCACCATCAAGAGCCACGCCATCCAGATGGAGTATAAGGCGAAGGATGGAGAGACATACATCCTCAACCTCATCGACACTCCGGGACACGTGGACTTCTCTTATGAGGTTTCTCGTTCCATCGCTGCGTGCGAGGGAGCACTCCTGGTGGTGGATGCCACTCAGGGCGTGCAGGCACAGACCATCTCCAACCTGTATATGGCAATAGAGCATGACTTGGAGATTATTCCTGTGATCAACAAGATAGATATGCCTTCGGCTATGCCTGAGGAGGTGGAAGACGAAATTGTAGAACTCATCGGCTGTAAGCACGAGGACATCCTGCGCGCATCGGGCAAGACCGGTGAGGGTGTAGAGGACGTGTTGGAGGCAGTGGTGAATCGCGTGCCTCATCCAGTGGGTGATGACAAGGCGCCATTGCAGGCGTTGATCTTCGACTCTGTGTTCAATTCCTTCCGAGGCATCATCGCCTACTTCAAGATAGAGAACGGTGTGATTAGAAAGGGAGACAAGGTGAAGTTCTTCAATACCGGCATGGAGTATGATGCTGATGAAATAGGCGTGCTGAAGATGGACATGATTCCACGCAAGGAACTGGGCACTGGCGAGGTAGGCTACATCATCTCGGGCATCAAGAATGCCACTGAGGTGAAGGTGGGTGATACCATCACGCACATCGCTCGTCCTTGCGACAAGGCTATCGCCGGATTCCAGGAGGTAAAGCCTATGGTCTTTGCCGGTGTTTATCCTATCGACCCTAGCGACTACGAGAACTTGCGTGCATCGCTCGAAAAGCTTCAGCTCAATGATGCTTCGCTTACCTTCTCGCCTGAGAGTTCGGTGGCACTGGGCTTCGGTTTCCGATGCGGATTCCTCGGCTTGCTCCACATGGAGATTGTGCAGGAGCGCTTGGACCGTGAGTTCAACATGGACGTCATCACCACTGTGCCTAACGTATCTTATATGGTATACGACAAGCAGGGCGGCGAGAAAGAGGTTCATAATCCTTCAGGATTGCCAGACCCAACGATGATAGACCATATCGAGGAACCATATATACGAGCTACCATCATCACGGCTACCGACTATATCGGTCCTATCATGAAGCTCTGCTTGGACAAGCGTGGCGAGCTCATCAACCAGGAGTATGTGAGCGGCAATCGTGTGGAGCTGCACTTCATGTTGCCTCTGGGCGAGATTGTCATCGACTTCTATGACAAGTTGAAGAGTATCTCAAAGGGATATGCTTCCTTCGATTATCATATCGACTCTTTCCGCCATTCAGACCTGGTGAAACTCGATATCCTCTTGAATGGGGAGCCTGTGGACGCACTGAGCACCTTGACTCATCGCGATAATGCTGTGAGCTTCGGTCGCAGAATGTGTGAGAAGCTGAAAGACTTGATACCACGCCAGCAGTTTGATATCGCCATCCAGGCAGCTATCGGCGCTAAGATTGTGGCTCGTGAGACGGTGAAGCAGGTGCGTAAGGATGTTACCGCCAAGTGTTATGGTGGCGACGTGAGCCGTAAGCGTAAGTTGCTGGAGAAACAGAAGAAGGGTAAGAAGCGTATGAAGCAGATAGGCAATGTGGAGGTGCCACAGAAGGCATTCCTCGCCGTGCTCAAGCTCGACTAGCCATCTGGAGTAAGCTTGACTGCTGTCTCAAGCTCGATAACTATCTAAGCTCGACAGATAAATAAGAACATTCAACAAACTAGAATAGGAGGCATTAATTTATGGCAGACTTAAAAGTGATAACCTCAACACGTGACATAGCCCGTGAGTTGGCACGTAAGTATAGTACGATGACTCATGATGAGCTCGACGTGCTGGAAAGTATCTTGGAACCCATCAAGTATACGAAGGGCGACAGAATTCTGGCTGAGGGCGAGGTGTGTCCAGGCATTTTCTATATAGAGAAAGGTTTGGTACGCCAGTATTATACCAAGAACGGTAAGGAGGTAACTGAGCACTTGGGTGTGGATCATACCATCTTCATGTGCATCGAGAGCCTCTTCAAGGAGAAACCTACGGTTCTGCAAGTTGAGGCTTTGGAGCCAACTTTGGTTTACTTATTGCCAAAGCCAAAGTTGGAGGCTGCTGCCATGCGTAATGTCAACATTCAGATGTTGTATCGTAAGATATTGGAAGAGAGTTTGATTCAGTCACAGGTGCATGCTGACTTGATGCGATTTGAGACTGCCCCTAATAAGTATAAGCGCTTGTGCGAGATGAATCCACAGGTGGTATTGAGAGCTCCGCTCACCTATATCGCCAATTATCTGCAGATGACGCCTGAGACGCTCTCTCGCATCCGATCAAACACATTGTTGTAAGTTAGGAGTTAGGAGTTAGGAGTTGGGAGTTAGGAGTTAGGAGTTGGGAGTTAGAAGTTAGGAGTTAGAAGTTAGGAGTTAGGAGTTTTGCACCCTTAATATGGTTGAAAACAAGTAGCCATGTTTCGATACATGGTTATCAATAAAAAAGGACGAGGAAAGTATGTTGTGAACAACTTTCTCGTCCTTTTTCCTAACAGATAGGAAGTAATCAAAGCTATTATAAACTCCTAACTCCTAACTTCTAACTCCCAACTCCTAACTTCTAACTCCCAACTCCTAACTTTCATCGTCCCAATCTTCGTCGTCGAAGCCAAACATGGTTGGATCGACAAAAGCATCGAGAGCTCTACGTTCTTTCTTGGTTGGTCGACCAGTACCGCGGGCACGGTCCACGAATCCGCTGATGCGGCTCATCTCCAGAAGTTCGTATTGCTTAGGGGCGGTAACGTTGGTGTATACGCCGAAGAGCATCTTGGCACCCACACGTTGCTCTATGCAGTCGAGCACCTTGTAAGAATAGGTGATAGGAGGCTTCTTGACGCTTATCACCTCGCCTCGCTTGATGATGTGAGATGGCTTCACGTTGACGCCATTGATGGTGACACGTCCGTTCTTGCAGGCATCGGCAGCTATGCTGCGAGTCTTGTAGATACGGGCTGCCCATAACCACTTGTCTATTCTAGCACTTTCCTTCATAATCTTTTATGATTAACTCTAAACTCCTAACTCCTAACTCCCAACTCCTAACTCCTAACTCCCAACTCCTAACTCCTAACTCCAAACTCCCAACTCCTCAATTACTTCTTTCCTAACTTGTTAAACTGGTTCATCGTGATGTCGATGCCAGCCAATACGAAGCTCTTGATGATTTCTACGCCTAGGTCGATGGCAGGTTGGAGCTGCTTCATGTCTTCCTCGGTGTATTTGCCGAGTACCCAGTCTATCTGTCCGCCT
The DNA here is from genome assembly GCA_900548535.1 of Candidatus Segatella intestinihominis. GTDB lineage: Bacteria > Bacteroidota > Bacteroidia > Bacteroidales > Bacteroidaceae > Prevotella > Prevotella intestinihominis. Next base: position 151,053 of record URLG01000001.1, read on the forward strand.
TTTGGGTAGTCATTGCCTATACCCATGCGCAGGCGAGCATAGTTCTGACCGATGAGTTGCTGGATGTGTCCCAGACCATTGTGTCCGCCATTGCTGCCGTTTGCCTTGAGGCGGAAAGCGCCAAGGGGGAGGGCAAGCTCATCGCTGATGACGAGCAGTCTACTCTGGTCTATCTTCTCCTGGTTGAGCCAATAACGCACGGCATTGCCGCTGAGATTCATAAAGGTGGTAGGTTTCAACAGGATAACCTTACGTCCCTTGATGGTGGTCTCTGCTACGAAGCCATAACGCTTATCCTCAAAATGAATATTGGACGCTTTAGCAAAAGCGTCCAATACCATAA
>URLG01000002.1 GCA_900548535.1 Candidatus Segatella intestinihominis
ATAGCATGGTACCGATTACAACGCTACGCGTGGTACCGATACAGCGCTATCGTCAAATAAAAAGAGTATTTGTTGCGCAAAAATGATATCAATAAGGCTACTTGGTTTGATAAAATGACCAGCCACAATAACAATACCAACACCAGAGCCACAATCAATCTGTGATGTCAATAACTACAGTACAAAATAAAATCAATAGTTGACATTCCAATAAAATTCCAATTTCTGATTTTGAAAAATAAGAAGGGATAAATCAGCTATTGATAACAAGAGAATTGCTCATGACTTGTTTGAAATTTTACAAGTTATGAGCAATTTTGGAGAATACAAAGGAAACCTACTTATACGATTCTTTTGATATGCTGCGGGCGTCTATTTCTTATTAGAATACGGAAATAAGGGCATTTACCATTAACTCGTAAATCTCTACCATCATCTCCCTTTCTAAATCGAACTATTTCAAATTGTTCTGGATTGTATTTATGTAAAAAAGTTATAGGAACCCCCATTAAACCACAATAATCTTTGGGGATATCTTGTGTCTTATTGACATTAATTCCATCACAATTATCATACATTGGATACTTACTCTCATTACCCAAATATTGCTGGGTAAGATTGATGTCTTCATGTCGTTTGTTCAGTTCTATATTGGTTAGCCACAAGCAGCCATTCGTTGCAATAATGGTTTGCCCGACTTCATTTACATGAACCTCAGATCCATATTGCTTATAGTCTTTAGGCACAATAAAACCGGAAATTCCACGTCCAAGATTAACACCAAGCCAAGCTTTGTCGTTTTGTATCAAATCAAAAATTTCTTTGTATGTAATGGCATTGACATTGCCTATGATTAGAAATTGTTTGTTATATTTTACAATTTGTGACACGAATTCTCTAAAGAGAGAAAATGGTGGATTTGTAACTACAATATCTGATTTTTTAAGAAGTTCTATGCATTCTTCACTTCGAAAATCTCCATTGCCTCTAAAAGGTGCCATAAGCATGGGCTCAGTACCATTGTATTCACAATAGAATGCTCGCTCATAATTCTGTATTTGGCCAGAATTGTTATCTACATCTCTAAAACAAGATGCTATAAGTTTGCGTAAGCCTAATCTGTGAAAATTATCTCTAAAAAAACGAAAAAAATTACTTACATTCGGATCATCACAATTACAATAAACAACTTTATTTACAAAGCTGTTTGGGTAATACTGAAGTTCACGTTCTATATCACATAATTGAGTATAGAATTCGTCCTTTTTTGACTTTTTCGCTTTTTGTAGTAATTTATTTGTTGCTTGTCTTACCATCCTATTTACGATTTATTTGATTCCACAAATCTCTGCCTAACATCTGAAGTGAGGTTTCTGCAACCTCAAACATGATGTTAAACATTTTCTGACTTTCCCAACCTCTTCCATTCCCTTGAGTATAGATAGATGCAGCTTGCAACATTATAGTTTTGTCTTCATGTTTTACAAAACGATTTTTACAAAGATTGGTATTTATAGGCATACCATAATTAGCCGCAGTTAAACGGTCTAATCTGTTCAACATACCAGAATTGTATTCTAATGTAACAATTCTACCATCGGGTCTTTTTACCTGTATTGTTTCTGTAAGAAAATTAGACCCCTCTAAAAATAAGACATATGGAAAATAGGATTCCGCAAGCATCAAGTTTGCTATTTCAGAGATGTTCTTGTGTGAACGTTCTATTGCATTGCCTGCTGCCATAAGATCTTGGTCTTTTTTAGTACCAACAAGTACTCCTTTTTCAATGTTTTCTATGTCTTTGCCTTGATGTTTGGCTTCTGATACCAACACGATTCTCCATTTTGCATTATCATCCTGTACTTCAATAAGACCTCCATCAGGTATGATGCTCGCATTTTCAACGAAAAGAGTCTGACCAAGGTACGGATCTATTTTCTGAAGAGCTTCATTAATCTCTTTTTTATCAACACTTTGGCGATATCTAAAAGTAAGTTGTGGATATTTTGCTTGTAAAGCACGTACAACTACATGAGAGATTGTTCCAGTGGCCTTGTCGTGCTTTTTAGCTTCTTCGCCAAAAATTCCAACTACGCCTTGACTTTCAAGGTGCTGAGTTGTCAATCTTGATGATTGATTCTTTTTTGCCATATTATATATATTATGTAAGTTATTAATCATTTAAATATTAAAGAAGTCGCTCAAAGGGCGAATTTTTGCCCGATAAGTATTTATTCTTTCTTTTATATTGTTTGGTATTTTGAATCGTTTTATTTCAGTATTGTCAAATTTTAGAACAATATAATAGGATGCATGCGAAGGCGAAAAACCATATTTTTCCAAGGTTTCTTTATTCCATATCTGGAAACAACCTTTACGCTTTAGTCTAAATATTTGGCAATTTTCTCCGTTTGTATGGAGCAGTAAATATTCCATGCGTTCAAAACCAGAGGTGACACACAAAGACCCTTCTGAATCTCCTGCTCGAAGATAACAAATGCCCGTTTCTACCATTTTTTTCCTTGTTTCTCGTCTAGCATGGTTTACCATGATAGTAACTTCACAAGGATTTTCGGTTATCTGCTTTTGCATATCTATAAAGCGTAAGGGATTCTCTATATCCATTTTCCTTTTTTTTCCAAGTAAGAGAAATTCTTCATCTTGTTCTATGCCTATAAACTTTCGCCCAAGTAAATTCGCAGCAATACCAGTTGTGGAACTTCCTGCAAACGGGTCAAGTATGGTTTCTCCTGCTTTTGTCGAAGCAAGTATTATCCTATACAGTAATCGCAAAGGTTTTTGGGTCGGATGTTTACCACATGTCTTCTCCCACAATCCTACAGTTGGTAATTTCCAAACATCAGGCATAAGCTTACCTCCATTTAGCTGTTTCATTAACTCATAGTTGAAATAATGCTTAGCCATAGGAGTTTTCTTAGCCCATATTATATATTCAGAAGAAAAATTGAAATGCAAATTTCCCCAAGTAGGTGTAGGATCTGATTTCTGCCAAGTAATAATATTTATTATTCTAAAGCCTGCATTCTTTAAGCATTTTTCCACAGAAAAAATGTTATGGTATGTCCCACACACCCAAATAGTACCATTATTTTTCAGTAATGGCTTGCATTGATTAATCCATTCTTGATTAAATTTATCAATATCATCGCTAGATTTTGCTTTATCCCATTCCCCTTTATCCACAGAAACCAATCGCTTTCCCTGAATTTTCTTTCCACCATTCGACAAGAAGTATGGTGGATCTGCAAATATCATATCAAACTGATTGGATATTTGGCCTAATATCTGCAATGAATCACCTTTGTAAAGGCTGAATTTTTGATCTGTAGACTGGTAATACATACTATTCTGTTTGAGTTACTAATTTGACTAATTCAAAATATTTATCTAAATGAATATCTTCCAAAATCTCATAAGGCTTGAAAGACGATGCATCTGCTCTTGAAATATGTTTTTTAAGATATTCTTTCATTGAGCTATCTGTATCAATCAAAATAGAATTGCGATTTTCTTCAATGCAGACCCTTCCTGTTGTTCCTGAACCTGCAAAGAAATCCAAAACTATCGCCCCCTCATAAGATAACGCTTTAACAAATCTTCGGATTATTTCCAAAGGCTTTTGAGTTGGATGTCCTACGCGTTCTTTTGAGTTTCCATTTAATCTTCCTATTTCCCAGACATTTGTCGGATTTTTCCCTTTTTCTACATTTTTAGGGTTTAAACGTTTGTCTTTTAATGCATTTTTTCTTGACTTTTCATTATAGGGTATTCTTACAGAATCCAAATCAAAAAAATACTTATTTGTTTTGGAAAGCCAAATAGCCTCCTCATGACGATTGGCAAAATATCTATATGCAGTCATACCATTTTTATAATGCCAGACAATAAGGTTGATAAGCCTCAAATTAGTATTGTGTCTCACATAATGGAGAATCTCTAAAAGATCCCCTTGTTTCATGTCTTGAAATTGAAAACCACCAAAGATAACACAATTGCCATTATCTGTCATTATACGATAGATTTCATCTATCCATTGTTTGGCCCATTCGAGGTAATTAGGATAAGAATCCCAATATTCTAATCCTAAATTGTACGGAGGGTCAATAAGTACTAACTGGATAGAAGAGTCCGGAATAGTTTTCAAAAACTTAACTGCATCTTGAATGTATAATGCATGGTATGTCTTTGTTACATTTTTCATACATACAGCACTGCTGTGCTCAACACCGTCACGACGTTGCTGAACTATAGTACGCAGGCCATTATTGTTATGTGCTTTATTAGACATACTTTTATATTTTTTGTGTTCTTGAATTGAACATGTTATTATGACATAAATGTTTAGAATATCCTGTATATAGACATATCACTCATAAAGTCGAATGCCTTATAATACGGAGATGAGTAGTTTGGTTAATACAGAAATGGTAAATAACATCTATAGGTAAATGAAATATTTCAGATAACTCTACATCTGTATAATTTAGCTCTGTCTTAAACAACTTATACGCATCATAAAAAAGAGTAGGAGTATCAAGATAGACATTTCCTGGCTCTCTTTTTCTATACCCTTTTCTACTAAGTTCCACATTAATATATTTATATTTCTCAGGAGTAATAGCTCCAAGATCTTTTGCTCTATGAGCAATAGAAGCCATAGACGTTAACCAATATTGCTTAAGAGGAAGAAGATATGACAAACGCAAATCTGTTAAGGAATTTTTAATTTCCTCTGTTGGCATAAGGAACTCGGCTGCAAAAGAAAACGCTTCCTTTTCCTTGTCACGATAATCAGGTATTGCTATGTCTGGTGATATATGCATAACAATATGTCCTAACTCATGTGCTATAGTCAGTCTCTTATGATCATTACTATAATTGCCATTTATTACTATTACAGGGTATCCTAAATCTGTTAAGAAAGAAACGCCATCAAAACCTTCATCACAATCATATAATTGAACAATGATTATTCCATACGATTCTAATTTAGAGCATATTTGAACCACTGGGCCTTGTAATATCCCCATTGAACGGCGAATAAAATGTGCAGCAACCACTGGTGTGAAACCCTCTGAAAGGTCTATTGTTTTCAATGTAAAAGGAGGAAATTCTATAGAATCAGACATTTGGTCTACAATATACCCAATCAATTTTATGGATTTTTCGATATAGTCTTTTTCCTTTTTTGTAATGCCTACTTTTTTTCTATAATGAGCACTATCTATGTTGTTAGATATTACTTGGTCGTAAAATGAGGATGGAAATCCCAAGAAATCAACTATCTTTCGAATTATTTCATCAGAAAGTTGACCAACACCCTTCTCAAACTTGGACAAATTCGATTGTGACAAGCCTTGTATATGAGAAGCTAATTCTGTTTGGGAATAGCCTTTGTATTCTCTAACAAATGTCAGTTGTCTCGGATTCATATTATATATTATAATTAATTTTATTTAGAGTCTGGCAACTCGTGTTATTATATTGCTTTATTGTTGCCCTCTCGTTTTTTTACACGTATCTTTGGATGTACGGCTTGAACTTCTGCAAGAGGAGTAAAGAGTGTAATCTCTTGCTGTGGAATAACATCATGTTCATCCATTGTCCATTTGACCTTTTCTTCATCAATATAGACTAATCTTGGATTAGTTAGTTCACCTACAGATGACTTGGAATATCCAAAAAAGACAATTGGTGCAATACAATCTTCCTCTTCACTAAACAAATAGCCTTCCTGCTGATTTTCTATTTTAAGAAAATGCTCGGTTTTGATATTCATAGGCATATTGTTCTTCTTTAGTTTTTTAAACAGTACAATGTATCCATTGGTATAAAGAAACATTCTTCCATACATACCTTTCTTCAAGTTTGAGCCGAAGTAATCTCTCAATGACTTCATTAAGTATGTATTAAAAAAAGTAGCCTCAAAACTTCTAACTCTGTCTTGAGGATTGTATTTCTTAATATCACAATTATACGATTTTACAGCTTCGTGAAAAGCTGCAAAAATTTGTTGTAACGCAACATTCATGTCTTTTTGACATTCTTTAGCGTTTATTATACGCTTTCGTTTGCGTTTCTCGCTGAAAATGCCTATCTTTGCAGGCGTTTTAAATTTATACATAATTTTAAAATCTTTATGAGTCGCCAGGCTCGATTAGTAATCTCTGTTGCAGCAGAGATTATTTTTGCTGCAAAGATATATAAAAAAAATGATTTATTGTATTTTTATATATATAATTTAACATTAAAATTGTATTTTTACATACAATATTATCTTAATCACTCCATCATTCCCGATTATTGAATGATAGAATGTAACAATGCATTCTACATATTTAAATAATAGTAGCCTGACTTTTGAGGGCTATCACCCCGATTAGGGCAAGGTCTTTGAGGGTCCGAACATCGGTTGCGCTCGGAAGAATGAAAAGAAACTTTTCTTCTTCACTCGCTTGTACGATGTTTCGGGAGTAACCCGAAAGGTTTTGAGTAACTCAAAACATACCTTGCTGTGTCTTTGTGGACACAAACGAACAACAAAATAAGACTTGGTTTCTTGCGGAGCATCAAGTCCAGTTTTTATCAAAATAACATAAATGCTATAAGCATTTACCACCATGTAACTTTGCTGACGTGCAGATTTGCTGATTTATTGTCGTACTGTCGTATTGATTTGATGTCGTATTGCTATAGATAAATACCTCTATAATGGAGCAATAACTTGGTGCAAGGAATATATACATCTTCATTTCTTTAGACTTGTATATTTTGAGTTATGCAAGACTTATGCAATACAGTCAAGTATCTCAGTAGTCATGTAAAGTGCTTTACATGTAATACGTATGATATATAATACGTATGACATATATACAGACATTGCCATCTCAATGTCGCTCCTGTCCTTGAACTCGGCAATCAGTTCCATCTGACGGACAATGACTGCCACGGATTTGAGAAACGCTTGTTTTTGAGTTGTTGCGCCTTACCTTTGCACTCGCAAACGTGAAGTGCCAAGCAATTGGACTTTGCAAGTATCAACTCAAAAAAAGAAAACTATGGGATTTATCGTATTGGAAGAAGAGGCATTCAACTATCTTGATGCCCAGTTGGAACTTTTTGTGAAGCGCATGGATAGAATCCGTGAGCATACAGAGGACAAGGCTATGAACAAGTGGCTTGACACGCAGGATGTGTGCCAGATGCTCAATATCTGCCCACGGACAGTGCAGACACTACGAGACAACGGGACCTTGGCTTACACGCAGATTAGCCACAAGACCTATTATAAGCCAGAGGACGTGATGGCTATTGTAGATAAGGTGTAGGACAGGAAGAAAGATATGTATTATCACAAAAAATGAGACAACTATGAGCAATGAAGTAATGACAAGACACAGCGAGTGGATGAGCCACATCGTGAGCCACCTCAACCGAATAGTTGATGATTTTGAGCGCACAGTCAAGAACTACAGACCAATGCTTGGCGGTGAACGTTTCCTGACAGACAAGGAGCTTTGCGCCAAGTTGCAACTGAGCCGCAGAACCTTGCAGGACTACCGCAACAATGGCATCATTCCCTATATCCAACTTGGCGGAAAGATACTCTACCGTGAGTCCGATATAGCGAAAATTTTGATGGTCAACTACCATGATGCTTATAGAATAAAGGGTATATAAGGCAAGATGGTGATGATAGGATGGAAAGAATTAGGCGACAATGTATAATGTACCGAGTATGGTTGTTATACGTTGTCGCCTTGTTTTGTAGGCTATACCGAGTTTGTTGACTATACTCAGTGCTATCAGTATAAAATCTAATACCTGAAAACACTGCGGTGGTTCGCCTAAGTGGCTGGAGGCGCAAAGCCTCCAAGGAACGGCTCATGATGGCTTCGCTATGCCATTAGGTTCTTGTTTTGTTCTCTTTTGGCAATGAGCTTGTCCATGTCGCTTGAGATTTTCTGCTCCGTCACTTGCGCATAGACCTGTGTGCTTGTGATGTCAGCGTGCCCCATCATCTTCGCTATGCTACCGATGGGAATGCCTTCGTTGAGCATCAAGACTCCAAACGTATGACGGCTGGCGTGAAAGCCTAACTTGGAGCTGATGCCAAGCATTACTCCAAGGGTATGCACATCATTGTAGATGTCTTTCTTATCGCCCAAAGGGAACACTGGCTTGCTATCATCTGTTGTGTTGTAAAGCGAGAGAATCTTCTCCGCTATCGGGTGGATGGGCACAAAGAACTCTACTCCTGTTTTCTCCCTTTCATTTCTGATATACTTTCTGCCCTCGGAGTTCTCACTGATATGGTGAGGGTACAGTTTCTTTACATCTATATAGGATAAGGAGGTGAGCGAGGCAAAAATGAAACATCTGCGTGCTAGCTCCGTTCGCTCGTCAGCCATCGGGGTAGAGAGCATCTTGATGAAGTCTGCCTTGCTGATATGGGTCATCTTCGGGGCTGCCTTCTTCTCATACCCTATCTTGGCTATGGGATTGAAGCGGATAATGCTCCTGTCCACTGCCTTGTACATCAACATGTTCAGCCAGAGAAGGCAATGGTTCACGTAGCTGTCGATACGTCCCTGGTCTCGTTTCAGGAATAGCTTGTATTCCTCCCCGAAATTCTCGTCTATGTCCTTAAAGGCGATGTCGTCCTTCTCCAACGAATGGACAAAGGCTCTCAGGTTCTTCTGCCATGTCCGCTTGTGCAGAAAGGTCTGTCTGGCTTTTGAGGTTCGATACCATTCCACGATGGTATCACCAAAGTTCAGCAAGAACCTTCCTGTCGTGTCCTTGTCCTTCAACACAGCCTTCAGTATTTCCACGGTGATGATGCCGTTGGTGGTAAGAAGTGAGTTGTATTTATCCTTGACCTCAGCAAGGAAACTTGCCAATCGTCCGTTGTCCCTTGCGTTCCGTACCTCTCCCTTCTTGGCGTTCCACTCCTGTGGGGTACAGGATATGCCTGTGGAAATGGCTGTGCTTTTGCCGTCAACGGTGATGCGGCAAAGTATGTTGGCTGTTCCGTCTGCCTTCACCTTCTGTCTGTTGATGTAAGGCAAAATTGAAAATGTACTTCTGCTCATAGTTGTTGTCCTTATAATATAATAATGTAGTTGAAACTGTAAAAAGAAAAGTTGAAAGCCTTGTTCATAATGCGAGAATAAAGTCCTTCTCGGTTGCAGCGATGAACTTGTCCATGTCCTCAAACAGCTTCTTTTGGGTCACTCTCGCATACCGCTGCGTCATCTTCACATCCTTGTGACCGAGCATCTTGCAGATGGTCTCCATCGGCACACCAGCCTCCAGCGTAATGAGGCTGGCGAACGAGTGTCGTCCCGAATGGTAGGAATAGGTCTTGCTCGTTTCCGCCAACTTGCAGATGGTGATGAGATCGATACGAACACGATTCGTGCTCAGCAATGGGAAAAGGGTATCTCTTGCTTCGTCCTCGTATTTCGCCATCAGCTCCAACGCCTCGGGCAGGAGTTTCACCCTGGCAAGTGTTCCGGTCTTCTTGCGGTTATAGACGAGCCATTTGTCACCATCCTCCAACACCTTGACATTGGCTTTCGTGATGGAAACGGTGTCTATGAAGGCTGTTCCTGCATAGCAGGCGAAAAGAAACAGGTCACGGCTAACGGATAGTCTCGGCTTGTCTTCGGGCAGTTCCACATCACGGATTTTTATGAAATCAGACATGCTGAGAGCCTTGGGTGTCGTAACCCTTGGAGTGCCAACCCGATAATGGGCGAACAGCAGGTTCTTGCACAAGCCTCGCTCAAAGGCGATGCGGCACATCTTCTTGAAGAGCGACACATAGATGGTGATGGTTCCTGATGAAAAGCCTTTCTCGTCAAGCAAGTAATGGTGAAAGTCACTGATGAAAGGCTCGGTCAGCTGTCCGAAAGCCAAATCAGTCAACCTATACTTCTCCCCGATGAACTCAGCGAGATTCTTGCGAATCTTTCTGTAAGTCCAGACACTGCTCTTCGACATATCGATGCCCTCATGGGTGCTGAGTTCACTGATATGCTCGTCCACGAAGGAGAGAAGGGTGGTCTGTGTCTTGACGCTGCCCTGCAAAGCCTCCTTGACATCCTTAGCCTCGAAGTCCGTTCTCTTTTCCACAAGCACATCGAATGCCTTTTGGATGGAAAGCAACAACTGCTCGATGTCCTTGTTGGTTTCCACGGCTTCCTTGCTCTTGCCCTCCAATCGGCTGGCACGAGGATTCCAAAGCGATGGAGTGCAAGACAACTTGCAGGAGAACTGCGCCATAGTCCTATTCACCGTGATGCGTCCCATGATGGGAGCTTTTCCATTCTTGTCCATTCCGCTCTTTTTTAGGTAGAGCAACACCTTGAATTTTTCGATTTTCATAACGCTTACATTTTGAGTGTGCAAATATAATCATTTTGTAAGCGTTCCTTGATACGCAAAACATTGAGAATCAGCGCAATAAAATCCGTTGATGCACAAAGTTGCCTTTCCGCATTGTTACCTGCTTTGCATAGGTAACTGTGACTCACGATTTAGTAACTGAACTACTTCAATATTCCTCACTCGCTTGCTTTATGGCGATTTGGCAACTTTGTGCAAATCTGCTCATTCCCAACTGTTTACGTTCCAACCTCTCTTATTCTCCTTTGGCTGCTTTAGAGCTTTATGTTAAGAAAACTAACTCATAGTTTTAACACTCCTAACTCTATGAGTTATGGGGAAGAAAACTATGAGTTATTAAGCAAGAAACTATATATCTGAGAAGAAGTAGTTCTCCCCCATAGCAGCCGGCTATTAGCAAGAAATACTGAACGAAAAAATATATGGGACAAATTGAATTTGTCCCGTCCCAATGTCCCAGACTCGATAACTCATAGAATATCAACACATTAGATAGTGACGGGACAAACTTTGGGACAAATTGAATTTGTCCCATGTTTTTTCTTACACCTTATTTCATTTTTCCCATTTCCACGACCCAGTCATACACAGGTCGTATCTTGATATCCTGCCCATACTCCGTCACTTGATTATATTCATGGTCAGTGAGCAGTAGCAAGTCTGTGCATTGAGTCTTGCGATACGCCAAGAGCAAACCATCTATCTCACGCTTACGAGTCTTGGGCGAAGAGATGTCATACGAAACCTGGATAGCTTGTTTCACCTGATTGTTTTTACAAACTACGAAATCACATTCTCCCGAACGGTCGTTCAGATAATAGATGTCATAACCTTGCGGCTTATAAGTTCTTATCAACTGCAAATAGACGATGGTTTCCAATCTCCACCCCAGATTCTCTCCTACCAAGGCATTGTCTCGCTGATTCATCAAGGCAACATCTACAGGATACACTTTCTCCTTCGTGATTCTCATCTTGCTTTTGGGAGAATACTTCTGTAGTCCTAAGAGCAGATAAGCCTGTTTCATATATCCGATGTAATTCCTGATTGTATGTTCCGATTTTACCCCCAATGTCTCCGAGAGTTCAGAAGAGGATACGATGACAGGAGATACATTGAGAAGATGATTGGTCAACAATTCAAAAGTAGCACGATAAGATATATTGAAACGTTGCTCAATGTCTCTCTGTAAGATATTGTTAACCAAGTCTTTTACATATGATTGATGTTCAGCAAAGGCAAGTAGTTCTGGAAATCCTCCCTGCCTCAGATAATCATCGAATGCAGCTCTTCTAAAGGCTATTTTTTTAGTGCTGACGCCATCCACATCCACTTGTTTCATCAAGCAATATTCATAGAAAGAAAACGGATAGAGAGGTATTTCCTTGTTTCGCCCAGATAGATAAGTAGCAAGATCGCTACTCAAGAGCTTGGCATTAGAACCCGTAACAATGACGTGTATTCGCTTGCGAAGCATACGGTTCACAAAGAGATGCCAGCCCTCTACATTCTGTATCTCGTCCAGAAAAAGATAATCAAAGTTGCGATATATCTTATACAACACTTCCAAGATGTCGTTCAAGTCTTCTGCCTTGACGTTAGCCAAACGTTCATCATCAAAATCGACATAAGCATACTTTACCTTAGCATTCTCCAAAGCTTGGAAACAGAGCGTAGATTTGCCACTACGACGCACACCTACCACTACCTGAACCTGTGTACTGCTCAAGTCTATCATCGCCTCTTCTTGTCGATGACACAATATTTCGCCTTTTCGCATCTCCAAATCTTCCTGTTGATCCGAGAGTATCTGTTCTAAATTTCTCTTATCTATCATAATAACTTTCTCTTTATAGGGTGCAAAGATAAGAAAAAACAATGAAGAATGCCTTATTTTGCAAGTTTTTAACTCATTAGAATGCCTTATTTTACAAAATTAAGGCATACTAAAATACCTTAGTTTACATATTTCGGGTATTTTAGAATGCCTTATTTTACAAAATCGCTATTTATCTATGGTTACTCCAGAGTTAGCCAACCATCTGACGTCCAGTTGATTCGCTTCTGCACCAAGATACTGGCACCATTCTTCGCCACACTATAGCCATGGCAGAAGAAGTAATCACCATCTGCAAAGGAATAGGCGGAGCAATGGCCCATCGCCTCATACTCCTTCTTATCGCCCTCCAATATCAAGGTACCGCCACCTTGGAGCATCGGCTTGCCCTCCTTGTCCAAGTACGGCCCAGCCACCTGCTTGCTTCTGCCCACGGCTACGCGATAAGTACTCTTCATGCCCTGGCAGCAATAATCCCAACTCACGAAGAGATAGTAATAACCACCATGCTGCATGATGAACGGAGCCTCGATGGCATTGGTACCCGCCTCCTTGGAGGTAGGATTGCTAGGCACATCAGAGCGCTCTGGCGAATAGCGACGAGCTATGGTCACGGGCTTGGCGCCCTTCTTGGCGTGCATATTCTTATCGAGCGGTATCAGCTGAATACCATCCCAGAAGGAGCCCCAAGTCATCCAAGGCTTGCCCTTCTCATCGATGATGAAGTTAGGGTCGATGGCATTCCAGTTGTCACGACTGCCCTTCGAAGCCACGATGCAGCCCTCATCCTTCCAGCCATTCTTGTCGGCTAAGCTCTTGTTGCTCAGGAGTCCGATGGCAGAAGTATTCTTGCCAAAGGTAGAGCAAGAATAAGCCATATACCATTTGCCACGATACTTGATCACGTCTGGAGCCCAGATATGATTTTCGAAGCCCGGCACGCTATCGTGTGTCCAAGCCGGAATCTTACCATTGGGCAATACGCCCTCCCGGCTCAATGTCCAGTGCTGTCGGTCCTGGGAAGTCATCTGCGTGATACCATGCCCCGTGCAGTAGAGATAATAAGTACCGTTTTCGCATGCCATCACTGGGTCGTGGACAAACGGAGTGTCCACCACCACAGGCTCTTGGGCAACGGGTGATTGGGCATGGGCGATGCTACTGCCTATTACAGAAGGAGCAGCAATGATGATTGCTGCTCCCAAAAGTATTCTAGATATATTCATAAATAAATATCTTACTGATTTACAAACTTCTTACCATTCACAATCACTACACCCTTGTAGCTCTTGTCTACCTGCTGACCTGCCAGGTTGTACCACTTGCCATCACCTACCTTATTAGTAGTGATCACTGGGTTAGCAATACCTGTTGGAACCAAAGATGAACCATCGATGTAAGAGCCCTCGTTAACGAAGAACAAGGTAATATCACTAGGCTTATTACTTATTGTAGTAGTGAATGAATAGTTATAAACCTTCTTTGAAGTGGTAGTGATGGTAGAAGTCATGGTAAACTTACCATTATTATCATAACTTACCGTCATATCTACCAAAGAACCATTCATATCTTGACAGAACACTGCTCCATCATTGGAGAAATCAAAGTCTGATGTACAACCTGTATTGCTAACTGTCGTATTGTTCCAGTTATCATTGCGAATACCAAAGTACTCTACATAGCCAGAAGTATGATGGGTTTTGTTAGCTCCATACAAGCACCAGTTGCACCAGTTATGGGCTGCATTGCTATAGTTATAGAACTTAAACTGAGCCTTGCTACCCTTCTTCAATGTATAGTTCTCTTTAGAAAAGTTGCTCCACCATTCTGCTGTTGTATTCTTGGATGTAGATACTGGATAATATACAGGAGTCTCCTCCTCTACATCAGCATCTATGGTGAGGTCGAAATCCTGTACATAGTAGTAATCATCCTTAGAGATGGTCATGGTCAATGTTACATCGCCCTTACCCTTCACCTTGCCATCATCGGTCAATACCGATGTATCGCTAGACTTCCAAGAGACATTAGCACCCATCAAGCCCTGTGTTGGCAATTCAGGAGCCTCGGTCAAGGTTTCACCGCCATCGAATGGCAACTTCAATCTGTTGATGGTATATTTGATGGCAGCCTTTGCATCAGCCTTTACAGCCCAAACTTCCTGCTGAGCAGTATAGTTGTTCTGTCCCATAGTCTTGCTGCCGTCTGATGAAGACAATGCAGAGATGGCAAGAGCTGGGATGTTGGTATAGTCGATGGTCTGCTTAACCAATATACCACGATAGGTTACACCGCCGATGGTGAGGTGGATAAAGTCAGTGCCTGCTGTACGCTTCCAAGTACCTTCCTCGCTACCTGTGATGGTACCATCCTCATGGAGGGTGATGTTAACTGGAGTCTCATAAGCCTTGGCTTTTGTGTTCTGACCATACTGATGGCGCATAAATTGGTAATCGCCAGCTATCTCGCTATCCTTGACAGAAGCCTTGGATGCGATGTCAGAATGGGTAACAGTCTCGCCATCAAACTCGAATGGAGCTGCCATCAACCAGCCCTCGTCATTGAGGAAGAGCTGATGAACACGTACCTGATGACCCTCGCCACCATTACTGAAACGAGTATGATAAACTACGAATGCACGTCCCTGCTTGTCGATGAAGGCAGAATTATGTCCCTGTGCTATCTCAGCACCCGACATGGCATCCCACTTATAGCCACCGAAGATCAATACGCCACGGTTATCAGTTGTAGTAGAACTATAGTTCATCTTATAACTATTATAAACGGCAGAAGTACCATTGCAATCTACGAATGGACCGTCAGGATTATCAGAGCGGAAGATGCGCATCTGATAACCACCATCACTAGTCAAGCCACCATAGCTCATGAAGAGGAAGTAATACTTGCCAATCTTCTGGATATAACTAGCCTCGCCAGATACATAGTAACCACCTGCTATCTTCTTGCCGAAGTAAGGATCGCTAGTACAGTTGGCATTGGCTGCTCCAGGAGTTGTGGTAGAGCCATTCACCTGATAAGGGAATTTATAAGAATAATCACGAAGACCATTGCTCTTGTCCAAGCGAATCATAAAGATGCCACCCGACCATGAGCCATAGCTCATCCAGAGATTGTCTTTGTCATCATAGAACACACAAGGGTCAATACAGTTTGGCCAGTATGTTCCCCACTTATCTGCTACCTGATAGCGAGCAGGGAGAGAGGTCTCGCCTGTTGCGATGGCAAAGTCAGTATGTTTCCAGTCATCTGCTGCCGCATACACATTGTGAGCGTATTTACCCTGGAAGCCAGAAAATACCACAGGTCCCTGATATACCCAAGGTCCCTCGATATTGTCGGAGGTGAAGCAAACGATGGAAGAACACCAATGATCTCCGTTCAAGCTCATATACAAGCACCACTTCTTCATGGTCTTATTGTATATAATATCTGGAGCCCACTGATTACCCTTTACAGTATATCCCTTAGACTGCCAACCGTTTGCATTGAAGTTGCCAAACTTCTGGGTTGTTCCATTCAAGTCCTTCACTTCAGTGATGACATGTGCCTTATAAGCATCGGCATAATTAACCAATGTGCCCTGCTTGTTAGCAAAGAGGCTGTTCACATTGCCGGTAGCCTCCTCACCAGCCTTGAAGGTGGTCCACTCCTGGTAATTGCTAGCAGTAGTGGTCTTGCCCCTGCCCAGGTGAGTGCCATATATATAATAGGTAGGAGAGCTAGGGTTGGTGATGTCGTCCATCACGATGGAAGGGTCATGGCACACCACACGCTTATTATATGCTCTTGCCTCGTAAGCCTTGGATAAGTCATTGTCTGTGACTTGGGTCTGGGCATTGGCGCCGATGGCAGCCAATCCCATCATGGAGAGTAATAATTTCTTCATCTTTTTACGAAGTAGTTAATTTGATATTGTATTTATGAACCGAAAAAAGGCAAGCCTATGGAAACAACAGGGCTCCATAGGTCATGCCTTTTATAGTATTTCAAAGATTCTCTTATCTACGACGAGCGTAGTGCTTGCGAGCAGATGCTGCGCCAAAGTTCAAGTGGCTACCATCAACAGAGAAGCCAACCTGTACATCAGATGGATCGAAGTTGTTCAAACCAAGATAATACTGGTTATAAGTATTACCATCAGTTCCAACCATGATGAACTGAGCATCTACTGTACCATTACCGCAGTTAGTAAAGTAAGCTGTTACCTGAGCACCATTCATAGCTGCCAACCAAGTTGCCCAGTCTACCTGACCACCAGATTTGACGCTTGCTTCATAACCAGCGCCCCAGCCCCAGTTGTCAGCACGAAGCACTGTCTGTTCTGCATCTCCACTACGGAGCACAGCCAGGAAGTTGTTCCAGTTGCCTACCAAGTTGCTATAGTTTGTAAACTTGATTACAGCAGTCTGACCAAGAGCAATCTTCTCAAACTCTGTATATGTTGGAGCAGCCCACAATGTGCTATTATCTTCTGCTCCAAGAACAGAAGGAGACATCGTTACAGCCTTAACAGCTGACTCAGCAACAGTAACCTCAACCTCTGCCTTGCGACCATTCTCCGTTGTGATAGTTACCTGATGTGTACCAGCTGTTGCAGGAATCTTAGAGAATGTCAACTTAGAGTTGTCGAGCACTGCAGGATCACCCTCTACGTAAGTAGCAGTAACCTCCATACCTGTTGGGTCGAATGCCAATGTATGGTCTACGCCCTCAAGTGCAGCAGAATGGTAGAAGTAGTACTTGGTACGTGAAGGAGCCTTGGTAATCTTAATGCTCTTGATACCTGCAACGACATTAATCTTAGCAGAAGCACTTACTGACTTCTCGGCTGTCTTACCAAACATAGTCTTGTTCAAGGTAGCTACTACATAGTACTCACCTACCTGATCCAACTTGCCATCAGCGTTAAGACCTGTGCCTGGAACCAACATGAATGAAAGATCAGAAGCAGCAACTTCCTTCACTGTACCACCGCTATAAGTAACCTTACCCTTGATGCCAGCTGTAGCCTCAGCCAAAGTAGAGTTCTTATCTACCTCCTCAGGTACATTGATTAATTCCATAGAAGATGGCTGCTGATCAACTGCATCAGCTACATCAACCTCAGCCTTGTCGAATACATAGTGGCAACCATCTGTAGTGAAGTCGAGATAAAGATCACCTGATTCTACACCAATACCAGAATAGTTCTGTACATAAGTTTTGCCATCTGTACCCTCTACGGTAGCCACTACATCAGCTGTATTGTCACCATTGTTTGTAACAGCTACTGTAACGTGAGCACCATTCATGGCTGTCAACCATGTTGCCCAGTCTGCAGAACCCGTGTTACTATGTGTACAATTAGTGTAGCCATTATCATAGTTAGTGCTCCAACCATAATCATCAGAACGAAGCACGGCATATTCCTTAGTCTTGTCCGCACTACGAAGCACTACATAATAGTTATTCCAATTATTGGCACCAGAAGAATAGTTTGTAAATCCTACTGTATAAATTTTGTTGCTTGGCACTTTGATATCTTGATCAAGGTGAGAAGCCCAGAATGCATCGCTATTATCCTCCGCACCAAGAACCAATGGAGAGATAGTAGGAGCTTGACCCTGATTTGCATTAGCAATAGAGTCTGCCTTCTCTGAAATCCAATCAGGACCGTTTACACTAAACAAGTCACTGCCTTCACATCCAGTAAGTGCAGTCAAGCCCAAAGCTGCCACACAGAATACGGATGCTAATTTATTTAGGTGTTTCATATTTTCTATTATATATAAATATGTGAATGTTGTTAGGTTATCTCATGGAGCCTATATCTCAAGGCTCCATGGGATAAGAATATTAATTGTTACTTGCTCAAGTCTACTACTGGGTGAACAGTCCACTTCTGCAAAAACTCTGTAGAGTTGTCTATACCGTCATTAGCAGAGTTGCCCTTCAAGTTAGGGTTAGCATTCAAAGTACCCTGATAGATTGGCAAGAACTCGTGACCTGGCAAATAATTGTCGAAAGAACTCTTCAACTCTGGGTCAATGCCAACCTGAGAGTAGCTTACAGGCTCTTTCACCTTATAATGAGAGCGACGGAATGTTCCGTGTTCCTTCAACTGAGCCAAACGACCCGCGTCATAGAAGAATCCCCAACGGATCAAGTCGAGACCACGACCGTACTCACAACCAAACTCCTTTGGACGCTCTACATTGGCAATCTGCTCAAAGAGCTTGTCCTTAGAATTGAAATCTGAAAGTTGCAAATCTTCCAAGCCTGCACGCTGACGGACCTCATTGATCCAGTCAATAGCCTGCTGTGTAGGACCATTAACCTCGTTCTCACACTCGGCAGCACGAAGCAATACGTCAGAATAACGCATCATACGGAGGTTGATACCATCGTGAAGACCTGTTACCACCTTATCATAAAGGTTGGTTCGGAGATTGGTATTCTTAGCGATTGGCAGACCACCGTTGGTATTGTTGGTCTTGATTGTATCAGCAATGGTCAACTCCTTGTTGTAGCAAACATTACCATTTGCATAGTTCTCCCAATCATTCTCGTATGTACCAATGGTCCAGTAGAGGCGTGGGTCAAGCTTGCCAGCCTTTGTCTTCTCCTGCTTGAAGAGCTGATAGAGCCATGGAGAAGCTGAGATATCTGCCCAACCACCAAAGTCGCCAGGTGCATAGTTAGACTCGATGGCAGAACCCTGTGTAGCGTTAGGGCTAGTATTCACTGGAGTCCACTCATCATCTACACCCTGTGAACCATAGTCGAGGAACTGTACCTCGAAGAGGCTCTCTGAATTGTTCTCGTATGCAGAACCCTCACGGAAGTTGTCGCCATAATCAGCTGTCAACTTGTAAGTGCCATACTTCTTATTGATGATATCCTTCAATACATCCAAAGCCTCGCTATACTTATGGCGCTGCATCAAGGCACGTGCATAGTAACCAGCAGCAGCACCGCTAGTAGCACGACCCTTAGCCCACTCACCACCCGCATCACGAGATGGGAGGAGAGTCATAGCCTCAGAGAAGTCTTTCTCCATCTGGTCATATACCTCATCAGAAGAGTTGTTGGTACCATAAAGACCATCCAATGAAGAATAGGTGCTATAGGAAGTGATCAATGGAGGATTCTGATAGTAGCCTGCCAAGTTATAGTAAGCCAAGCCACGGATAAAGAGTGCCTGACCCTTGATGCGCTTCATGTTCTCAGCGAGCTGAGTATCATCTTCGCCAGTGCGAGAGAGGATGAAGTTGCATACATTGATGGTATAATACCAATCACGCCAAGACCACTGGCAGATTTCATCTGTTACAGCCACATTGAGGTCATCGAATGGCAAATACCACACCTGTGAAGAGTTCCAAGCCTCATCACCACGACAAACATCAATGTTATAACCTACACGAGCATAAGTACCCTCCATACGGATGTGGTTGTAAGCTGCAATCACGCACTCTTCCAAATCATCAGCATTGAAACCGAATGTACCGGTTGTCTGCTCGTTAGGGTTTGTCAGTTCCAACTTGTCTTCGCACGATGTCATTCCCATTGCGCCGAGACCGAGGAACAGAGCTAATGATAATTTATATAGTTTCATAATTGAATATTCTTTTAATAATAATGATTCACGTACTTTTATCTAAACTCTTTGTCTAATAGAATTAGAAGGTGAAGTGGAGACCACACATGAATGTTCTAGCACTTGGGAAAGAGCAGAAGTTATAACCTGGGGTAAAGGTACCACCTGCATAGTCTACGTTATATCCCTTGTAGCCAGTGAATGTGTAGAGGTTCTGTGCTGATACATAGAGACGTACTCCACTTACATAGCCACCAAACCACTTGTCTGGGAAGTTGTAGCCCAACTCTACGTTGGCAATCTTCCAGTAAGCTGCGTTCTGAATTTTGCGAGAGCTGAAGAGGTCGTTCCATGCCAATGTAGCATTGTTGGTAGCGTATGTACGTGGTACATTAGAGATATAAGTACCATCCTCAGCGAAGCGGTTGGCATCGCCCATAGCTACGTCCTTGTTAGCCCAACCATAGCAAGAGTTCAAGCTGTTGTAGATATCATCAGATACATGATAGTTCAACACACCGTATGTAGAGATATTCAAATCGAAACCTTTATACTCCATGTGAGTGCTCAAACCAAAGTTTACCTTTGGAAGACCGCTGCCCAATACAGTCTGGTCGTAAGCATCGATAACACCATCAGGCTCTCCGTTAGGACCAGAGATATCCTTATAGAGGCAATCACCAACGTTGGCACCGCTTTGAGTAGCGTGGTTATCAAGATCTTCCTGTGTACGAGCGATTCCCTCGTATACCCAACCATAGAACTTACCAATCTCTGAACCTACGTAAGTAGCGTAAGCACCTGTGATATAAGAATCGGTACCGAAACCAAGAGAGGTTACCTTGTTCTTCAAGGTGCTCAAGTTGGCACTGATATCATACTTGAAGGCATGGTCGCGGTTGCGATATGTAGCTGAGAACTCGAAACCACTGTTCTCCATAGAGGCAGCGTTCATTGTTACAGAAGTATTAGCCACACCTGCCTGAGCTGGCACTGGTACTGAGTAAAGCAAGTCCTCAGACACGTTCTTGTACCACTCAGCTGTGAACTCCAAGCGGTTGTTGAACATAGCCAAGTCGAGACCGATGTTGGTGCTCTTCTTCTTTTCCCAAGCGATATCGTTATTAACGTATGTAGATACGGCAGAACCAGTTACAGGATTGTTACCGAAGCTGTAAGTCATGTTGTTACGGCTCATGGTAGCCATGTACTGATACTCACCGATGTTCTCATTACCGAGCACACCGTAGCTGGCACGCACCTTGAACATATTGACGATATCGCGGCTGATAGGGAAGAACTTCTCCTTATCGAAACGCCAACCTACAGATACTGATGGGAAAGTACCCCAACGGATGTTCTTGGTCAAGCGAGAGCTACCATCACGACGGATAACAGCTGAGAGCAAGTACTTCTCATCATAGTTATAGTTCAAACGTCCTACGTAAGATGCCAAAGCGTGCTTAAACTCGTAAGAAGAAGAGTATGTATTCTTGGCATTCTGGAGCTGGAGGAAGTAAGGCTCTGAGTACTCAACACCCCAACCTGTCAAGAGGCTTGTGTTCTCCTCCTCGTAGGTCATACCAGCGAGCAAGTTGATATTGTGCTTGCCGATTGTACCATTATAAGTCAATGTATTCTCAACCAAAGCATCGCCATAGTTACGAGAGCCCTTGGTCAAGCGCTCATTACTCTTATCGAGGTATACACGGTTGCTCTGAATCCAAGAAGGAATCCAAGTCTTATCCTTAGCCTCGGTCTTGCTATAAGAGAGGTTGATGTTGTAGTGCAAACCGTGGTTCTTGCTCTTGATGCCTACCATGCCGAGCAGGTCAACATCAGCAGAGAGAGTACCTACGAAACGGTCTACCAAAGTGTTACGCTGCAAGAGGTTGTTAACCAACAATGGGTTAGAAGCAGAGATATCACCATGTACACCATCATAATATACACCATAGCCGTAAGCATCGTAGCGATAGCCGCTAGCTGCACCTACCTTGTCATCGAGAACCCATGTAGAGTTATCGTAAGCCTTGATAGTAGGCTGCATCAAGAGAGTACCACGAAGCACGTTGGTTACATCACCATAAAGACCCTGAACATACTCTGAGGCATTGGAAAGACCCATGTTGTCCTGGTCTGAATGAGAGTAAACCATGCTGGTGCGGAACTTCACAAACTTGGTGTCCATTGTATTGTTGACACGAGCTGTGTAACGCTCATAGTTAGGACCTGCACCTTCCAAGGTACCCTTCTGGTTGTAGTAGTCGAGAGATACATTATATGTACTGTGAGCACTACCACCGCTGAGGGCTACGTTGTGGTTCTGGCGGATACCAGTCTTGAATACCTCGTCAAACCAGTTGGTATTGGTAGCATCCTGGAAGTGATACTTACCATCCTCGCCCATCTTGTAACCACCAGGCAATGCGGTGTTAGAGTTAGCACAAGCCTGACCGATATAGTTGCTATACTGGTCAGCATCCATTACATCATATACATCGCTAGGGATGTAGTCTACGCCGAAGTAACCAGAGTAGTTCACCTTCAAAGGCTGGTCTTTCTGACCATTCTTAGTGGTGATGATAACGACACCATTAGCTGCACGAGAACCATAGATGGCACCCGCAGAAGCATCCTTCAGAATCTGGATGGTCTCGATATCATTAGGAGAGAAATCACGGATTGTAGTACCCATAGGCACACCATCAATGACATAAAGAGGAGCTGTGCTACCGAAAGAACCGATACCACGGATACGTACACTTGGGTCGGCACCTGGCTGACCATCAGAAGTAATCTGCACACCAGCTACCTTACCCTCGAGCATGGTAGAGATGTTAGAGTTAGATACCTTCTTCATCTCTTCTGCATTTACGATAGATACAGAACCGGTGAGGTCGGCCTTCTTCTGTGTACCATAACCTACTACGACTACCTGGTCGAGGAGGTTATCATTAGTTGAAAGCTGGATAGTCTCCAAGATGGCACGTCCACGTACTGCGATTTCACGCTCCTTGAAGCCGAGATAGCTTACTACGAGAGTAGCGTTACCTTTCACGCGGATTTCGAAGTTACCATCCAAGTCGGTAACTGCGCCCGTCTTTGAATCCTTAGTCTTAACTGTAGCACCAATCAGAGGCTCGCCCTGATCATCTACAACCTGACCCTTGACTGTGATGACTTGATCCTGTGCTACTGCCGCCATTGTAGGCATTGGAGCTACGAAAGAAGCACCACCGACAGCACCTAGGCATAACATCATTGAGAATAATTGTTTCCTCATTGCTTATCAATTTTTAGGTTTATATTTTATTGTTTATTAATTCCGATTTTATTGTTTATCTATTCCGACAACAGTAAATTTTCGGTGGCAAAAGTACAATTAATAGCAAAATAGTAGGTGGACAAATGCAAATATTAGGTGGATTATCTGCAATTTGGGTGTATTTTTGACCTTTTTACGTACTTATCCACCTTTTGTGCTCCCACACAGACAATTTAACAAAAAGAAACGGAAAATAAACAAATGAGACATAAAAACAAAAGAGACTACTTGACCTACATCAAGCAGCCTCTTGTTTTTATGGCGTAAACAAGTGATTTCTGAAATTATCTCACTGGTTTATCTGTCTTAAATAAGTCATTTACGACTCCTCTTCCTGAGTGTCCTTGAAGGAAGAAGGCGACACACCATACTGCTTGGTGAAGCAGCGGGTGAAATACTTTGGATCATTGAAGCCTACACGATAGGCTATCTCCGTGATGTTGCGATTCGCCACATTGTCGATAATCATTCGCTTGGCAATATCAAGACGATAGTTGCGGATGAACTGGGCGGTAGGCAAACCCGTCTCAGCAGCCAACTTCTTGCTGAGCACACTGCGATTGAGCCCCAAGGCATCGGCTAGCTCTTGCACGCCAAACTCGGAGTCGTCATACTTCTTCTCCATCACTTCCATCACCTCGTCCATGAACGGACGCTCATTCTCCTTCACTTTCTCCTTGTCAGCCTCGATAGATTTCTTCTGGCTCTCCTGATAGCGCTGCTGGTTGGCAAGGATGGTCTGGATGCGACTCTGAAGCTTGCCTGGCTCATCGCTATCCTTGAGCGCAGCCTCGATAGGACGATACAATGCTTCCACCTCTCGCTCACGCATCTTGCGGAGCTTATGCATATAGGCATACTGGAGGAAGGCAATGACACCTATTATTATAATAGTAACAAACCACCAACTCTTCCAGAAGTATGGGGTAACGCTGACGGCCACCGAGATAACCTGCTCCTTGTTGGAGTCGATGGATGGCGAATACTTCACCTGAAACTCGTAGTTGCCGGCTGGCAGCGTGGAATATCTGACACTGTGCTGACCGGGACGCAGATTGACCCACTCATCCTCATAGCCCTTCATGCGATAGAGATACACACCCTGCGTCTCGCTACCATAATTGAGTGCAGAGAAATTGATGGTGAATGACTTATCACTCTCGTGCAAACGAATCTTCTTGGCAATGGTGATGTCCTCGTCCAGATAGTCGCTGCCAGCGAATACGGGTTGGTTATCTACCTGCAAGCCCGTGAAACAGAGACGCTCCACATTGTTCACCTTGCGGTTGATGCCCAAGAGGCGCATCATACCAAACTCCGTGCCGAGGTATATCTCGCCCTTAGGGGAACGAATGGCTCCATTGAAATAGAACTGGGAACTGAGCAAACCATCTTCCTTGAAGAAACTGCTAAACGCCTCTGTCTTAGGATTGAAGATGGAGAGTCCATTCTTGGTGGCTATCCAAAGCATACCCTGATTGTCCTCCACGATGCCCATCACCGCATTGTTGGCCAGACCATCGGCAGTGGTATAGTTCTTGATGTGGCTCTTGCCTTCCTTGTCGGTCCAGTGGCAATACATACCATAACCATTGCTGCCCATCCATATCTTGCCATCCTGGGTTTGGCAGAACGACATGATCTTGTCGAAGACACCACTCTTCGGATTATCCAACTTATAAGAATGATAGGTTACGGCGAAATCTCCCTTGCCTCCACGACGCGACTTGAGATCTACCTCCACCATGCCCAGAATGCAACCCATCAAGAGTTTGCCATCCTTAGTCACCAACCTGCCGATGCAGCCTCGGATGTCGAGACAGTGAGGGAATGGCAGGATGAGCTGCTGGCGCTTCATATCATAGAAGAACAAGCCATCGTTGCTACCTATCCACATACCGTCATTGATAGCATCGTAAGCCAAGGCGCCAATGAAGGAGAGCATTTGCTGGTATCTATCGCCCACCAAGAGAGGGGTGAGTTTGCCCGGCTGGCTCAATGGCATCACGGCAATGCCCCCACCCCAGGTACCTACCCAAAGGTTGCCATGACCATCGGCAGTGAGGGTGGACACGCTGTTGTGAGGCAAACCGGAGTTTGCCACCGTATAGTGAGTGAAACTTTTAGAGTGGGGGGGTAAGGCGTTCAAACCACCTTCCACCACGCCCGCCCAGAGGGTTCCGTCGGGTGCGGCATACATGGCATTGACTGCATTGCGAGCAATGGAGCCTGGATCGGAAGGATTGTTCTGATAGAACTCCAACAGCAAGAGGCGTGGGGTTAACTTGGTAACACCACCCGTCTCGGTGCCCACCCATATCTGTCCGTCCTTGCAGAAAAGACTGTTCACGAAGTTGCTGCTCAGCGGATTAACGGCAGTATTGCTATTCCAATGGTCCACAACGCCCGTCTTATCATTGAGGATATCTACACCACAAAGGGTGCCCACATAGAGTTCATCGTCCGGGGATACGGCTAGGCTGGTAATCACCTCATGCTGCAAGGTGCGCTGGGCATCGCCTACATGAAATTCTTGCTTGGCACTATTGAAGAGTCCCTGGTTGGTGGCAAGCCATACCTTGCCATGATAAGAGATGATGGCTCCCGCATATCTGCCATAGAGCGGCAGGAAGAGGGAGGAGAGATCCTTAGCCACCAAGCGATTGCCCCGGGCGGAATACTCGCTCACCTTGCCATCATTACAGATAACCACGGTGCCGTGATGATACACATCGCAAAGACCCAAGTCGGGAGCATTGTATGGATAAGAGGTGGTAAGCACGCTATTCACCTCGCCCTTCTCATTGAAGCCAAAGCGAGTGAGCTGGTTGATAGAGAGCATCCAGATATTGCCCTTGGCATCGCAATAGGTGCGAGTACACTGGGTATGGAATGTTCGATCCAGTTGTTTCTGGATAGTTTCGTTCTCACAAGGTGGAACGATAGGTTGCATGGTGTTGAGGTCGAGCACCTGTGGTCCTTCTTCGAAGGCTATCCAAAGGCGCTTATAATGGTCTTCGTATACATTGCGGCAACTGTTGCTGCGCAAGCCGATGCCAGCAGTGCCAAGCCCGAAGTTTACGAAGTTGTAGCCATCGTAGCGTACCAATCCGCCACCATGGGTACAAATCCACACGAAGCCGTAAGAGTCTTGGAATATATCATCGGCAAAGTTATTAGGCATTCCCGCAGCCATGTTGAGATAGCTTACGTTATACTTACTAGGCATCCCGCCTTGTGCATATCCGCCCAAGGTAACGATCATTGCTGCTATGAAGGTTAGAATAAATCTTCTAATCATTACTTTCCCTTCTTCCTGTCCTCTATTTTTGCATAGACAACCAATCCTGTTGAAAATACAGCCAGAAATATGTACATTCCAATTAATCCAATGGTCATTGTTTTCTTTTCTGTTCAATGTTAGAATAAACAAGAGCTCCAATTGCAACTATAGCCAAGAATATATACATTCCTAATAAACCCATGCTCATAATTATTTTCCTTTCTTATTTTTATTATTACTTACCTTTCCTCGTTTTATAAGAAGCAGCCCAATTCCTAGAAGACCTGCAGCCAATGTCACTGCACCAATAAATGTCCAAACAGAATTATCATCCTTGTCAAACATTTGGGATAAAATATATGCTGTTATTATATACTTCGATATATCTAATAGCCATTTTCCTATTTCTTCTTCCATATTTAGCTGCTTTATTATTAAACTCTGCTGCAAATTTACAAAGAATAATTGAAACGAAAGAATATTTTTATGAAAAAAAAGCAGGCTAACGCTGATAACTGCGTTAGCCTGCTGAGATATGAAAGCATCAAGTGACTGATACTAAGTCTTTAGAACTCCAAGATCATCGCCTGGCGAGGACGGAGTTTTACGTTCTTATTGATGAGGACAGTGCGACCATTGGTGATATCCGTTGCCTTCTGAGCATTGCCGATAATCTCGGCATAGCGAGATACATTCAGCTCATTAGCCTCGTTCTTGCCATTGATGATGGTCATCACGCTCTTGCCCTTGTACTGGCGAGCGATGACATATACACCCTTCTGTGGACAGAACTGAGTCTGCTTGCCCTTGGTAACCACCTCATTGCCCTGACGCCAGTGTAAAAGTCGGCTCAACCAATTGAACATCTGGTTCTCTGTCTGCGTTCTGCCCTCAGCGGTAAAGGCATTATGCTTGTCGCCTGCCCATCCACCAGGGAAGTCCTTGCGCACATTGCCATCGGTTACGCTCTTGGTACCATTCATCAATACCTCGGTACCATAATAGAGCTGAGGGGTACGGTTGATGGTAAGGAGCAAGGCGAGTGCCTGCTTCAAAGCCAAGGTATCCTTGCCCTCGCCGAGGAAACGGTCGGTATCGTGATTCTCCACGAATGCCATCACGCTCTTTGGATTAGGATAGAGATAATCATAGCAGAGCACATTGTAGATGCGGTTCATGCCGTTCCACCAGTCATCAGTCTCCTCGTTCTTGGCACTGTTGATGCGGTCGAAGAATGCGAAGTCCATCACGGTTGGCAGATAGCTGTTCTTCTCAGAGAGCTTGCTGTCCTTCTGCCAAGCAGCGGTATAGGCTGGCTCGGTAACCCAGGTCTCTCCCACAGTGTTGAAGTGAGGATATTCATTGTCCAATGTCTTCATCCACTCTGCCATACCATCACGGTCGGCGTATGGATAGGTGTCCATGCGGATGCCATCGATGCCTGCACTCTCTATCCACCACTCGCTGTTCTGAATCAAGTACTTCATCACATGAGGGTTGCGCTGGTTGAGGTCTGGCATACTTGGCACAAACCAACCATCCACCGTCTCATGGAGGTCTGCCTTGCTAGCGTATGGGTCCAAGACTGGAGTCAACTTATAGTTGGTCTGCATATACATATCGTTGACGGTTCGGCTGCCATCCATCGTACCTATCTTCTTCTGATGCTCCGGAGTCTGGTACTCAGGCATGAGCCATTCTGGGGTATTAAACCAGTCCTTGGATGGCATGTCGGCTACCCATGGATGCTCAAATCCGCAGTGATTGAAGATCATATCCATTACCACCTTCAATCCCTTCTGGTGTGCTTGGTCGATGAGTGCCTTATACTCGGCATTGGTTCCGAAACGTGGATCTACACGATAATAATCGGTAGTGGCATAACCATGATAGGTACTATTCCTGCCATCGTTAGGACTATCATTCTCCAAAACAGGGGTAAACCACAAGGCAGTTACACCCAACTGGTTGAAATAATCTAAGTGCTGACGGATTCCCTCCAAGTCACCACCATGACGAAGGCTAGGAGCCGTGCGGTCGCAAGTCTTATCACGCATGGTCTTGATGACATCGTTCTTAGGATTGCCATCGGCAAAGCGGTCTGGCATCAGCATATAGAGCACGTCCTCGTTAGAGAAACCGATGCGCTTATCGCCTGCCATCTCTCTATTCTTCAAGAGATACTTTACTTTTTTGGTTTGCTTGCCCTGCTTGAAGTTCAAGGTCATCTCGCCCGCCTTCGCGTCTTTCAGATTAAGATACACGAAGAGGTAGTTAGGCGAATCAAGACGGGCGATGGAGTCGATGCTCACACCCGGATAATCCACCGATACCTCGGCATTCTTGATGTCCTTGCCATACACCATCAGCTGGAGAGAGGCATCCTTCATGCCCACATACCAGTTGGTAGGATCGATGCGGCTCACGTTGACAGCCGCATTCATACTCATTGCGCTACTCATAAGCAACAATAATGATACTATATTCTTTTTCATTGTTACACCTTATTATATTATATAGGATTTCATGCCCTTTATATAGAGGGGGCACTCCCTTATTTCTGATAAAGAATCAAGGCAGACTGTCCATCCACCAAGACTTCCTTGCCTGATACATGACCAAGTCCTTCCTCATTGATAACACCGTTGCAGCAAGCCACGGTGTATTCTCCCTCAGGGATAGCCATCTCCTTCGCCTCCTTATTGAAGTTGAAGATGACGATGATGTTCTTCCAAGCATCGATGCCCTGAAGGTCCTTGAGTTGGAATCCTACGAGGCAATCCTGCTTGACACCCTTGGCATCCTCGCTTGTCAAGAACAACAAGTGCTGACGTACCTTATCACCAGTAGAGAGGCGGAAGGCTGCATGGTTCTTGCGCAACTGGATGAGGTTCTTGTAATATATGAATACCTGTGGATAACTCTGTAAGTTATTCCAGTCCAGATGGTTGATGCTATCAGGAGAGTTATAACTATTATGTACGCCCTTCTTATCGCGCAGCATCTCCTCACCACTCAGGATGAAAGGTACGCCCTGCGAAGTGAAGACGGCAGTCTGGGCTAGTTGGTCGATGCGAATCAACTCT
The DNA here is from genome assembly GCA_900548535.1 of Candidatus Segatella intestinihominis. GTDB lineage: Bacteria > Bacteroidota > Bacteroidia > Bacteroidales > Bacteroidaceae > Prevotella > Prevotella intestinihominis. Next base: position 29,569 of record URLG01000002.1, read on the forward strand.
GCCTTACGCAAATCCTCAGGGATGTTCTTGTCGGTAAGCGATGGGATGCTAGCCTTCAAGCGGTCAACCAAGCACATATCGTCGTGGCAACTTACATAGCTAATCTGCTCTGTAGGATTGTTGGTCCAAGGCTGCTTGTCATAGTTTACCTTATTCATATCCACCTGTGGATGGGCTATACCGCCCACGATACCAAACTTCAAGCTCTCCTCCTCGCCAGAGATTCCAGCAAGAAGTGCGCCCTTATGGTCGTCAGAGAATGGACCACGGAGGGCATCACGCATATCATCAGAGAAAGCACCAATGCCCTGAAGCTGCTGGGTATTCGCCTTCATCGCCAACTTTTCCGTTGGATAAGCACAACTGCCTGCGCTCCATCCCTCACCATAGATATAGATAGATGGATCTATCTCATTCACCATCTGGCGAATCTTCTGCATAGTCTCGATATCATGCACGCCCATCAAGTCGAAACGGAAGCCGTCAATGTGGTATTCATTGATCCAATACTTCACGCTCTCCAACATAAATTCACGCATCAAAGGCTTCTCTGAGGCGGTCTCATTGCCACAACCTGAACCATCAGAATACTTGCCTGCCGCTGTCTTGCGATAGTAATAGTCTGGATAAGTGCGCTGGAAATTGCTATTGTTGATATTGAATGTATGGTTATATACCACGTCGAGAATCACTCGGATGCCTGCCTTGTGCAGTGCCTGTACCATCTCCTTAAACTCCTTGATACGAGTTTCAGGCTTGTAAGGGTCTGTGCTATAACTGCCCTCAGGCACATTGTAGTTCTTTGGGTCATAGCCCCAGTTATATTGAGGGGTAGAGAGTTTGGTCTCATCTACCGAAGCGTAGTCGAAAGAAGGGAGGATGTGAATGGCATTCACACCGAGATTCTTCAGATGCAGAATAGCCTTAGGCTCTGTGAGAGCCAAGAACTTCCCCTTGTTCTGCAAGCCAGAAGAGGCATCTATAGAGAAGTCACGCCAGTGCATCTCATAGATAACGAGGTCGGCTGGCGACTGAATGGCTGGGCGAACGTCGTTTTCCCAACCAGCAGGGTTGGTTTGAGCCAAGTCGATAATGGCTCCACGGTTGCCATTTACGCCCACAGCCTTGGCAAAAACACCAGGAGTTTCGCCCTTTCCCATGTCGAAAGTATAGTATTTACCGGCCAAATCGCCCTTGATGGTAGCCTCCCAACGGTCCTTTCCGGTGGCTTTCATCTTGACGGTCTTCACAGCCTTGCCAGCTTCACCAGCATTGTAAATACGCACTTTTACCGTATTTTTAGGGGTAATTTGGGTTGAAGCACCCGTATTTCCATCTACTTCGACACTTGTAGGCGCATTCAATTTGAAAATAGTTTTTACCTTAGAATACACCATCTCATCGAATGTATTCTGGGCAAAAGATACACATGGAATCATTGTTACCATAAGCGATAACGATATAGTTCTTATTGATTTCATTTGGACATCGGCTTTTAAGTCTGATTATATCTGATCATAATTTTGTAAAGAAAAAACAGAATTAAGTACGCTCATTTTGGGCGTATTTAATTCCGCCTTGCCAGTCGCCCACAAATACCACAATTACAGAGCGGTAAAAGTGGGCGATATTTCTTTATTTAGCGAGCAATGAGATGGCGAAACCACCACCACGAGCCTCCTTGATCTTCAAGACATCACCCTTCTTCACTGTCTTGTGAATAATCTGGTATGCCTTAGGGTTTTTCTCGTAGTCGGCATTGGCTGCATCCTGATAGATGGCGCAGTTATACTTCTTACCCTTGTCGAGGAAGTCGAGCTTCACTACGGCTGTACGAGCTGTAGCATCGGTCTTACCACCTACAAACCAGTTGTTGGTGCCCTTAGCCTTACGTGCCACGGTGATATACTTAGCTGGCTCTGCCTCCAAGTACTTAGAGTCATCCCAGTCGCAAGCTACGTCGCGGATAAACTGGAAGGCATCGTCATACTTCTCATAGTGCTCAGGCAGGTCGGCTGCCATCTGCAATGGACTGTACATCACGAGGTAGAGAGAAAGCTGACCACAGAGAGTAGTATGAACAAAGCTCTTGTTGTTGCTCCATGTAGAAAGCTGAGTCTCGAAGATACCTGGGGTATAATCCATAGGACCACCCTGCAAACGGGTGAATGGCAACATCACTGTGTGATAAGGGACTGATCCACCGAATGCCTCATACTCTGTACCACGGGCACTCTCATTACCAATCAAGTTAGGCCATGTACGGCAGATACCAGTAGGACGGGTAGCCTCATGTGCATTCACCATGATGTGATGCTTGGCAGCCTGCTCTACCACACGCTGATAGTGATTGTTCATCAACTGACTATAGTGATACTCACCACGTGGGATGATGTCGCCCACATAACCAGTCTTCACTGCATCATAACCATACTTATTCATCAAGTTGAAGGCATCCTCCAAGTGGCGTTCATAGTTGAGAGCGGCAGCAGAAGTCTCATGGTGCATCATGAGCTTCACGCCCTTAGAGTGAGCATAGTCGTTGAGCATCTTGATATCGAAGTCTGGATATGGAGTTACGAAGTCAAAGACATCGAGCTTCTGATGACCAAACCAGTCTTCCCAGCCTTCGTTCCAGCCTTCTACCAATACTTCCTGAAGTCCGTTCTTGGCAGCGAAGTCGATATAGCGCTTCACCTCCTCATTGGTAGCACCATGCTGTCCGTGAGGCTTGCACTTGCTATAGTCTGTTACACCAAGACGAACAGATGGCAAATCATAGGTGTAGCTCCACTGCTTGGTACCCACGATCATATTCCACCATACACCACAGTACTTGGTAGGGTGAATCCAAGAAGTATCCTTGATCTTACAAGGCTCATTGAGGTTGAGAGTCAACTTGCAAGAGAGCATATCACGAGCATCATCACTGACGAGCACGGTACGCCAAGGCGAATTGAATGGAGTCTGGATGAACCCCTTCTTGCCCACAGCATCAGGTGTCAACCAAGACTCAAACACCAAGTTCTTGTCGTCAAGGTTGAGGTGCATGGTAGGATAATCCAAGCAGGCTGCCTCGTGAATATTGATGTAGAGACCATCCTTGGTCTTCAACTGGAGGGAAGTCTGCACACCGGTATCAGAGAATACGGTGGTAGATGAGTTGCTCTTATACTTCTCACGATTAGCTGAGATGACAGAGCGGATACCTGTCAATGGAGTGATGTTGTACTCATACTCCTGGGTATCGTAATCACCTGGAATCCAGTAAGCGGTATGGTCGCCTGTCATGGCGAACTGGGTATGTTCTTCCTTGATGATGAAGTAGTTGAGAGATTCCTGCTGAGGGAACTCATAACGCAAACCCATACCATAATCATACAGACGGAAACGGATGATGATGTTACGATTGGAAGAAGCCTGGTTCAAGTTTACCTCCATCTCGTTGTAGTTGTTGCGGATGGTGGCAGTCTCGCCCCAAACTGGTTTCCAAGTCTCATCAAATGTGGATGTCTTGCTGCCCGTCTCGGTGAAGCCATCCATCAAGTCAGTTTCCTCCATGCTCTTAGAGGCATGCTTATCCTTCGCCAACTCCAAGCCGAGGTGAGAAGGCTTAATTACTGTTTTTCCTTTGTAGGACATCTCGTAGGTAGGCTGTCCCTTGTCGGTCAATGAGAAGGTCAAACTGACATTCCCATTAGGCGACTTCACAGTCTGAGCTGCTGCCAGCATAGGCAGCAGCAGACCCAATACTAAAACATTCAGTCTTTTCATTTGCTTCTTTTCAAGTTATACTAGTTGTCTTGTTCTTAATTCTTAATCGACTAGAATCTTCCACCCTGCGCTATCAACTCGGTGATATTCTTGAGATAATCCTTGCTGGCAGCCAACTCCTCAATATTGAGGTGCATACGATAACGCCAGTAATGCTTAGGATTATCCGGAATATTGATACGCTCGGCATTGGCATCTGGCAGGCGGAGAGCCTCGTCGATGGCAAGCCAATCCTGAATGCTCAAGATGCAGAGCATAGATGGAGAGGTGAGATGACGAGCGATGATGTCTCTAGCAAGCCAGCCTGGAAGTGGATGTGGAGCGGGTCCCTCACGATAGAGCATCGTGTTGTAATACTCCTGGGTGCGAGAGATGTTCTCATCCCACCACTGGCGAAGCGTAGGCATATCGTGGCTAGAGATGGTGCAGACAGAGCGGTAAGGATTGCGGCTCAAGTGTCCAAACTTAACCGATGGATCCTTTGGCATGCTCTGGAGCTCCAAGCTCAATATCTTCAGTTCGTTCATCACCCATGGCACACAGTCTGGCACCATACCGAGGTCTTCGGCACATACCAACATGCGGGTGGCCTGTACCAGCTTAGGCAACTTCTTCATAGCCTCTCCATACCAGAACTGGTTGTTGCGACGATAGAAGTAGTCGTTGTAGAGGCGGTTGAACGCTGCCTTGTCATTATCATAGAGCGACTCATAGATGAAGTCGAGCTGCGCTGAGATACGTGGGTGGAAGAGCTCTGGGTTCTTGTGGTCACGCACGAAGAGCACATCGCTAATCAATGCATACAAGCCATCACGCAACCAAAGTTCCTTCTCCTCCGTAACACCAGCAAAGAGAGCCTCCACCTTGCGCTGGGTGTCTACCTCTGGCTTCATCTGATAACGCTCGGCATCCAAGCGGTCGAGATATTTTTCCTTCACCTCATCGGCACGCTCATGGAACATACGGTCCAATACCCAGTCGGTAATGAATGGACGGGTGAAACGTTCCTCCTGGAAGTTCAGTCCGTAACCCTGAATCTCCTCACGAGTCATGGCGAGAGCTGGAGCAAACTGACCGAGCAGTCCGTGTACGCTATCCACAGGAATCTCCCAGATGCGGAAGAAGCCGAGCACGTGGTCGATGCGGTAAGCATCAAAGTACTTAGACATGTTCTGGAAGCGGCGAACCCACCACTGGCAGTCGTCCTTGATCATCTCATCCCAGTTGTAGGTAGGAAATCCCCAGTTCTGTCCGTTGACAGAGAAGTCATCTGGTGGCGCACCAGCCTGACCATTGAGGTTGAAGTACTTAGGCTCCATCCACACATCGCAGCCATGGCGGTTCACACCGATAGGGATATCACCCTTCAGAATCACACCCTTAGCCTTGGCATGCTCATGGGCAGCACGCATCTGCTGGTCGAGCACAAACTGTACGAAGTAGAAGAACTCCACGTCCTGATAAGCCTGAGTCTTAGGATCAGAGAGAGCCTTGCGCTCAGCCTCATCCCATGTTTTATGGTCAGGCCACTGGGTAAAGTCGGCTGTGCCATTCTTATCACGCAGATAAGAATACTGTGCGTAAGGCACGAGCCACTGTTCATTTTCCTTGAAGAAAGCCTTAAACTCGGCAGTCTTCATCATCTTTTCACCTTCTTGCTTGAAGATTTGGCGCAAGTAAGCTATCTTAAAGTCATTGACCTTCTCATAGTCTATCTTACCCAACTCATTGAGTTGCTCACGAGTCTTCTCCGCCTCGGCACGTGCTTTGGCATCCTTCAATTCTGGCAGGGCGTTCAAGTCAGCATACTGTGGATGCAGGGCAAAGATGCTGATGCAACTGTATGGATAACTATCCGTCCATGTATGGGTAATGGTGGTATCATTGATAGGCAAGAGCTGGAGCACACGCTGACCGGTCTGAACCACGAGGTCTATCATCGCCTGGAGGTCGCCAAAGTCGCCTATACCAGCACTCTTCTTGCTGCGCAATGAGAATACAGGCACCAAGGTACCTGCTAGTTTTCGATTATACAGGGCATAGAAGGATTGGTCGAGCTCGTATGATACCAACTCGCCAGCCTTCAGTTCAGGCAAGTCGATGGTACGGTTGAATCCCGTCTCCCAAAGCACTTGGTCCTTCTTGCTATCGACGGCAAGGAACTTAAACTCCAAGTGGTTGGTCTGCAAGTGAGAGGCATTAATGTCCACTGCCCACTCATTGTAGTTGTGCTGCACCATAGGCAATGCCTTCTTGCTATCCCAAGCACCCAGCAGATTGTCAGCTCCTGCGATGGCAAGCTTTTCGCCATCACGCAGTTGAGGAGCACGCACGATGATGCGCACCGTCTTACTGTCATTCTGCACCTTCATCAGCTGAGGGTTCTGATGGTTGATGCAGTCGGTAAAGGCTCTGCTATAGAGATAAGCATCCTCTGGTATCGCATTCCAGTGGTCGTAGAGGGTATACTGCTCTGCACGCTTAGCGGTCATATCGAGACGGTGCTTCACGAGCAACCACTCAGTCTTGCTCACCTTGCCATCACGCTCTATACTATAATAATAGGTATAGGCCTGGTTAACCGTTTCCACACACCAATCCTGTGACCACTTCTCGCCATCGAGTGTGGTCATAGGAAGCTTCAGTTCCTTGTCCTCCTTCTGGATGTTCAAGACGAGTTGCTCGCCAAACACCGTTTTATAGTTTATGTTAAAATGAATCGTCATAAGACCTTCTTAATAGGTTATTATATATTTGTGCTGCGAAATTAACAAAAAAATCGCTTCACTGTTCCTTTTTGTTGCAGAAACGTGCGCAAATTGCAATGCAAACGTTGGCATAACACTTCATCTTGTTCGCTTTCCGCTTATTTCTTATCCTTTATGATAGAAACCGCCAATGCACCGCAGATAAGCAAGATGCCAGATACAATCATCATATCGCTCTGATGAGAACCCACCAAGCTCAGGATTGCTCCACCGCAGATGGCAGCCACAATCTGAGGAATACAGATGGTACCATTGAAGAGTCCCAAGTATGCACCCATGTGGCCATAGCCCTGCAAGGCATTGGTAACAAAAGTAAAAGGCATGGCAAGCATGGCTGCCCAACCAGCACCAATCATCAAGAATGGAACAAACTGGAGATACTGGTCATGCAGGAATGGAATCAAGGCGAAGCCCACACCACCGATAATCAAACTAACGGCGTATGCCATCTTGGTATTCTTAAACTGAGGCAACACTACAGCCCAGAGCACACTGCCCACTGCCTGAACGGCAAAGAGGATACCCACCCAGTTGCCTGCCTCCTGGAATGCCTCAGAGGTAGGGTCGGTAGTATCCCATACTGTCTCAGCGATAGCTCCCGTAGAATAATTCCAGAGATAGAGGAAGCCTGCCCAGCAGAAGAACTGCACCAGTCCCACCTTCCAGAAGGTAGCAGGAGCCTTTCGGAGCAAAGTAATCCAGTTAGCCTTATCCTCAGAAGCCTCAGCAGTCTTATCAACTCCTAACTCCTCACTCCTAACTCCAGACTCATTATACATGGCGTACTCCTGCGGATTCCACTCCTTCACCTTCATCGTAGTATAGATGACACAGAGGATGAGGATAGCCGCACCGATATAGAACGACCAGATGACAGAATCTGGCACCACGCCCTTATCGGCTACATTCTTGATACCCAGGAAGGTAAAGAGGAATGGGAAGATATATCCAGCTACCGAACCTGCATTGCAGAGGAAACTTTGGATAGAGTAAGCCTTCGCCTTCTGCTTCTCATTGACCATATCGCCCACCAGCATCTTGAATGGCTGCATCGCCATATTGATGCTAGTATCGAGGAACATCAGGGCTATCAGTCCGAAGAGCATCGCACCGCTCACCGTCAAGCCCAGCGAACCAGCGTTAGGCAAGAGACACATCACCAGTACGGCTATCGTGGCACCTATAAATAAATAAGGTATACGTCTGCCGAATCGACACCAAGTCTTATCGCTCAGTGTGCCCACGATAGGCTGCACCAGGATTCCCATCAACGGAGGGAGAATCCAGAAATAACTCAAGTTGTGTGGGTCAGCACCCAACGTTGCGAAGATTCGGGAGATATTGGCGCTCTGCAGAGCGTAAGCTATCTGTACCCCGAAGAATCCGAAGCTCAAGTTCCAGAGCTTCCAGAAACTTAAATTAGGCTTTTGTTTCATTTGCTTATTCTTGTTTTTTTGTTTTTATTATTCCTGTAATTGTCTATCTAGCTATACGGCGAAGCCGCTATAAACTATCAACTATAACCTATCTCGTGGTGCCTCGCACAACGAGCCTAGTTCTCACCACTCTCTTTTCTACTTCATCTCTTGGTATAGAACCTTCCACTTGACCGATGAGGATATTGGCAGCCTCCTCTCCTACGGCTACGCCTCGCTGCTCCACGGTGGTAAGCATTGGGTCGGAAGCCTTGGCACGGTCACCATTCGTAAATCCGCACACGCTGATTTCCTCAGGAACACAAAATCCCATGCGCTTGGCGGTATAGAGAATACCGATGGCGGTATCATCATTGATGGCAAAGAAAGCATCCGGATGATCTTCCTGCTCCAGAATCTCTGGAGTGAGAGCCTCAGCCTGTGCCCGATTGTCACAGAGCTTCACCCAGTCAGGATTCTCCGTCAGTCCATGCTTCACCAGGGCATCATGATAACCATTATATCGGTTCTTTGAGATTTCCAAGTTCATCGGCGAACCATAAAAGGCTATCTTCTTGCAGCCCGTATCGATGAGATGGGTCACGGCGGTAAAGGCGCCCATGTAGTCGTCCACCACCACTCTAGAGCAGTTCACGCCCGTACATATTCTATCATAGAAGACGAGAGGCACGCCATTGTTCATCAACTTCTGGAAGTGGGCATATTGCTTGGTATCCTTAGCCTGCGACACGATGATGCCGCACACCTTATTTTTATAGAAGTCCTCGCAGATAGCCACCTCTCGGTCGTATCGCTCCTTGCTCTGCGCCACCATCACACGATAGCCTCTGGCTCTTGCCTCCTCCTCAATGCCCGAGAGCACCGACATGAAGTAATAGTGAACCAACTCAGGGATGATGACACCAATCACCTTCATCGGCTGCACCTTGCTATGGCGCAAAGCCTCACCGATGATGTTCGGATAGAAGTTATGTTCGCGCGCATACTGCTGTATACGATCCTTCTGGGCAGCGCTGATACGAGGGCTGTCCTTCAATGCTCGGCTCACCGTGGCGATGCTTACCCCCAGGTCGCGAGCAATATCTTTCATTGTTATAATAGTATTCTCTGCCATTTGTTTTTAGATTCGCTGCAAAATTAGACAATTATCCGTTATGTTGTCGCATTTTCGTTGATATAAATCAAGCAAAAGACGTGCAAACGATTGCGCATAAGAATTAACGGAATTAACTAAAAAAAAGTACATCGTATCATAAAAGACTTTAATTTTGCACCCAGAAAAAGCAATAAACGACTAAACGCGAACAATAGTAACGTGAAAGAATACGCGAGACCTACATATTAAATAAAGGCTCAACGTAACGTCAAGAATAAACAATAAAAAAAGTAATATAAACATTAACTTAAAAATCAAGCAAATGATGAAGCAGGTAAAATTTAAATTGCCTCTCAGAACGTTGACCCTTGTAAGCGGTCTGCTTCTGACAGCGAGTTCCTTTGCGCAGTCAAACGCCATCAAGGGACAAGTGAAAGATGCTTCTGGTGAGCCTGTCATGGGTGCTACCATTACAGTGAACGGTAAGGCAGTGGGCATTACCGACATGGATGGTAACTTCTCTGTCGACGCAGCGCCAGGAACAAACCTAACATTTACCTATCTCGGTATGACTCCACAGACCGTGAAGGCATCCAACAACATGAACATTACTCTCCAAGATGACTCCAAGTCTCTCAACGAGGTCGTAGTCATCGGTTATGGTGTGGCTAAGAAGAACGACTTGACTGGTTCTGTTACAGCCATCAAGCCAGATGAGATGAACCACGGTCTTCAGACCAACGCCCAAGACATGATCTCTGGTAAGATTGCCGGTGTGAATGTAACTTCTAGCGATGGTACTCCTGGTGGTGGTGCTCAGATTCGTATTCGTGGTGGTTCGTCATTGAACGCATCCAACGACCCATTGATCGTGATCGATGGTCTTGCCATGGACAATTATGGTGTGCAAGGTCTTGCCAACCCTCTCTCTATGGTAAACCCTAACGATATCGAGAGCTTCACCGTATTGAAGGATGCTTCTGCAACAGCCATCTACGGTTCTCGTGCTTCTAATGGTGTCATCATCATCACTACCAAGAAAGGTCGCTCAGGCCAGGCTCCTAAGGTAAGCTATAATGGCAATATGTCTATCTCTACCAAGAAGAAGACATTCGACGTAATGAGCGGTCCTGAATACCAGGAGTTTATCAAGAACTTGTATGGAGAGGACAGCGATGCTTATCGCTCTCTCGGTTACTACGACTATTCCGGCGAGACTATAGCTAACGTTGTAGACGGAAATGGCAAGATAACAGGTTATAAGAGTACATTCCAGAAGGGCGAACAGCATTTTGCTGATACCGATTGGCAGGATGAGATTTATCGCACTGCGATTTCTCATGACCACAACCTCACCGTTCAGGGTGGTTTGAAGAACATGCCATATCGTTTGTCTCTCGGCTATACAAATAATGAGGGTATCATCAAGACCTCTAAGTTTGAGCGTTATACTGCCAGCGTAAGCTTGAACCCATCTTTGTTGAACGACCACTTGAAGTTGAACATCAATGGTAAGGGTATGATTGCCAAGAGCCGTTATGCTGATGGTGGTGCCATCGGTGCAGCTCGCTATATGGACCCAACCAAGCCTATTCATGTAGACAACGACCTCTACAACAAGTACTTTGGTGGATATACACAGTGGTTTACAGAAGGTTCAACCTTGTTGGATCCTACACAGGGTATCTCTTACAACCGTAATGCTACCCAGAACCCAGTGGCAATGTTGGAATTGAAGAACGACCGTGCCACATCAAAGACATTCGTGGGCAACTTTGAGGCAGACTATAAGATTCATGGTTTCGAGGACTTGCACCTCCACATGAATGCAGGTGCCGACATTTCTACAGGTAAGCAGAACACAGATATCGACCCAATGTCTTATTCCAACAACTATTATGGTTATACAGGTTGGAGTAAGATGGATACCTACAACCTCTCTTTCAATGCTTATGCACAGTATTTGAAGGACTTCGCCAAGATTCATCACATTGATGTAATGGCAGGTTATGAGTATCAGCACTTCCACAAGAAGACAGACTGGAATGGTTATGGTCTCTATCCTTCTACAAGCACTAAGGCTGGTGAGAAATACAATGAGCCAACATCTGGTACACTCTACAAGACAGAGAACTATTTGGTTTCATTCTTTGGACGTATGAACTATTCTCTCTTGGATCGCTACCTCTTGACATTCACTCTTCGTGATGATGGTTCTTCTCGTTTCGCCAAGGGTAATCGTTGGGGTCTCTTCCCATCATTGGCTTTCGCATGGAAGGCTAAGGAAGAGAGCTTCTTGAAGAATGTAGATTGGGTTAGCGATGCTAAGCTCCGTCTCGGTTGGGGTAAGACAGGTCAGCAGGAAGGTATCGGTGACTACACCTATATCCCTACTTACACTCCTAACGTAGACCACGCTTACTATCCTGTAATCAAGGATGCTAGCGGTAAGGGCATAACTTTCCGTCCAGATACTTACAATCCAGACTTGACTTGGGAGAAGACAACCACATGGAATGCTGGTCTTGATTTCTCATTCTTCCGTGATCGTTGGATCTTGAACTTGGATTACTATTATCGCAAGACTACCGACTTGATCAATACAGTATATGTATCAGCTGGTAGCAACTTCAAGAACAAGGTAACTAGCAACATCGGTTCTTTGCACAACAGCGGTTTCGAGTTGTCTACCATCGTTCGCCCAGTTCAGACTAAGGATTGGAGATGGGAGTTGAACTACAACTTCACTTACAACAAGAACAAGATTGACGAGTTGATTGGCAACGACGCAAGCTATATCGTAGAGACTGGTGGTGTATCTGCAGGTACAGGTAGTACAATCCAGGCACATGCCGTAGGTCATCCAGCTAACGCATTCTATGTATACCAGCAGGCTTACGACAAGGATGGCAAGCCATTGCAGAATACATACGTAGACCGCAACGGTAATGGCTATATCGACAGTGGCGACCGCTACTTCTACTACAAGCCAGCACCAGACGTAACGATGGGCTTCGGCTCTAAGTTGATGTACAAGAACTGGGACTTCAGCTTCTCTATGCGTGCAAGCCTCGGCAACTATGTATACAATGACAACTTTGCTGGTTCTTGCAACGTAGGTACAGGTTCTGTATATGCCTTGAGCTATGCAGGCAACCGCCTTACAGACGCAGTGAAACTTGGCTTCACCAACCCATTGACAGAGCAGTTCTTCACCGACTACTTCGTAGAGAACGCATCTTTCTTGAAGATGGACAACATCACTTTGGGTTACTCCTTCGACGGACTCTTCGGAGGCAGCAAGTACAAGGGTATCAGCGGTCGTATCTATGCTACCGTACAGAACGTGTTCACTATCACTAACTACAGTGGTATCGACCCAGAGGTGGCTAGCGGTATCGACAACTCGCTCTACCCACGTCCTTTCACAACAGTTATTGGACTTAACTTGAACTTCTAAACATTAAAGACAGTACAATTATGAGACTAATGAAAATAAAGAATATAATACCAGTTGCAGCTATGGCAGTTGCATCATTAGGACTCTCTTCTTGCGTGGGCGACTTGGATGTAGATAACATCAACCCACAGCAGGTTTCAGAGCCAGACTGGGATGCAGTCTTGAATAAGGTATATGCCAACTTGGTAATGACTGGTCAGAAAGGACCAGACGGAAATGGTGATATTGACGACATTGATGAGGGTACATCCAGCATGATTCGTCAGCTCTGGAATGCCAATGAGCTTCCTACTGATGAGTCTGAGTGTATCTGGGGTGATGTAGGTATCCCTGAGTTCAACCATGCTTCATGGAGTGATTCTCACCCTATGATGAAGGCTCTCTACTACCGCCTCTACTTCGGTATTACCAACGCCAACTATTATTTGGAGCAGACTGCAGGTTCTACAGAAGAGGGTATCAGCACCAAGCGTGCCGAGGCTCGTTTCTTGAGAGCGCTTCACTATTCATACCTGATGGATCTCTATGGCAATGTGCCTTTCACCTTGACCGTCTCTAAGGAGTCAGCTCCTCAGATTCAGCGTGCCGATCTCTATAAGTTTATCAATAGCGAGCTGCGTGCAGTTTCTGGTGAAGACGGTAGCTCTACCGAGGTTTTGGCAGATGCTAAGGTATATAAAGGTTCTCAAGATGGTTATGGTCGTGCCAACAAGGCAGCAGCTTGGTTGCTCTTGGCTCGCGACTACTTGAATGCTAAGATTTATGCAGGTACAGAGCAGAACGACTCTGCTAAGTATTTTGCAAAGAAGGTTATCGATTCTGATTATGGTCTGTGCACCACTCCTACAGGTTCCTATTCTGCATTCCAGAAGTTGTTCTTGGCAGACAACGATGAGAATGGCGCCGAGAAAGAGATTATTCTTCCTGCCATCCACGATGGTGAGGACACACAGACTTGGGGTGGTTGCTTGTTCCTCGTAGCAGGTACAACCAATGCCGACATCGCCAAGGAATACCCAACAGGTACTTCTGAGGGATGGGGTGGTAACCATGCCCGCAAGCAGTTTGTACAGAAGTTCTTCCCTAGCAGCGAGCCTGTACAGGGTACTCCTATCCAGGTAACAGCAGAGGCTGGTGATGATCGTGCTTTGTTCTTTACCAAGGGACATACAGAGAGCATCACCAAGGAGTCTGACTTCAACAAGGGTTTTGCTTACATCAAGTTCTTGAACCTTCGTGCTGATGGTGGCAAGGTTAAGCACACTCAGTTTGTTGACATCGACTTCCCTATGATGCGTGCTGCAGAGGCTTACTTGACTTACGCCGAGGCTGATGCTCGCCAGAATGGTGGTACTTGTACTGCCGATGGTTTGGGATATGTAAACTTGGTTCGCGAGAGAGCTCATGCTACAACATTGACTTCATGTTCACTCGACAATCTCTGCGACGAATGGTCTAGAGAGTTCGCATACGAAGGTCGTCGCCGTATGGACTTGATTCGTTTCAATAAGTTCGGTGGTCAGAACAGCTATACTTGGGAATGGATGGGCGGCACACAGAATGGTACTCCATTCGATGCTCACTTCAACCTCTTCCCTATCCCTAATAGTGATATGAACAGTAACTCTACAGGTTTGAAGCAGAACCCTGGTTACTAATTAATGATTCATCCATAAAGAATTAAAGTTATGAAGAAATTAAATATCATGGCTGCGATGATGGTTGGTCTGCTCGCCTTCGCTTCTTGCGATTCCGACAGAGATGACAACCCTGTATTGACAGTCCCAGAGTCATTCAATCTGCTCAAGCCTGAGATTGGTGACAATGTAATCGACTTGGCTAGCAGTTCTGCTATCCAGTTTAAGGCAGAGAAAGCTCCTAACTATAGTTTCCCTCTTGAGGCTAACTACTGGTTGCAGGTAACTGGCGAGGACAATGCTAACTTTGCTGATGCAGACAAGATTTACTCTTTGTCTACTACTTCCAACTCTACCACATACAACGCACCTACCAATGAGGTAGACCTCTGCGTGATGAAGGTAAAAGGTTGGGATGACGAGGCGAAGGTTGACAAGACCACTCCAATCACATTGAATGTGCGTCTGGTTGCTTGTCCTAAGAACTTGAACGATTCTGCCAACTATGTATATTCTACAGTTCAGCAGATCAAGGTATATCCTTACTTCATCAAGGAGAGCTTGCCTAAGTTCTGGTACATCACTGGTTCTATCATCGGTAATGACGGAAGCACTTGGAAGAACGATGCAGCATTCTTCGGTACAGGTATGCAGCCTATGTATGTAAAGAAGGGCGCTGAATATGACAAGTTCACTGGCGACGGTGTTGTAGAATGGGTAGGTTACCTGGCAGCAGGCGGACAGATCAAGTTTATCGAGCCTAAGGGATTGGTTAACTGGAACTATAGCTTGAGTGGTGGTACCATCAACGAGAAGGGCGGTTCTGGCTTTAAATATCGTGATGGCGGTGACGACCCAGGTAACACCAATGTTGAGGCAGCTGGTTACTATGTAATCGACATCAACACTAGCGATCACTCTATGACCGTCAAGCCATATACCGATGCAGTCAATAAGTACACCTCTGTAAAGATTGGTGACAACGAGATGGCAGCAGTCAATACCGTAGCAGGTATGGAGAACCACGACTGGTTCGCAACCATCACGCTCAGCGGCAAGACCAACATGGTATTCACTGCCAACGACGGCACTACCTGGGGTAGCTCTATCTTCCCATGCGCTATCGGTAGCGTGAAGGGTTCTGAAATCCCATGCGACAAGGGTACATACAAGGTATTCTTCAATGATATCACTGGTGCTTACTCTTTCGTAGAACAGAAATAAACATTCCAAACCATCTGGGAGAGAGAATGTAATCAGCATCCTCTCTCCCTCATAAAAAACGAAAAATTATGAAAATCAAATCATATTTATTGGCAGGCTTGGCTACATTTGCCCTGGCTTCTTGTGATGAGAGTTTCAACGACTGGGCAGAGCAGGCTACCAACACTCAGGGTGACGCTGTAGCTTTCGGCAATGGCGCTGTTAAGCCTGTAGACCTCATCGACTTCGCAAATGTACCTGATGGCACAGACTCTGTTCAGGTTTGCGAAATCACAACAGCCCCAACAACAAGCAATGCTTCTTATGCCCCATCTTATTCCATCACATACAGCTATACTTATGTGGATGGCACTGAGACTAAGACCAAGACTTCTACTCTCAAAATGGGTTCTACTGGTAAGGTTTCCTTCGCTGAATTCAAGGAGTATGTAGAGAACACTTATGGCAAGCGCCCGATGGAGCGTGACCTCCCAGCACAGGCTAAGGTTACATTCTCTAATGGTACAACAGCTAGCTATCTTACATCAGAAAACTTCACCGTTAAGGCTAAGCCTGTAGCTCCTATCATCGAGGAAGCTTACTACTATATTGGTGCAGCTAATGGTTGGAGTGCCGCAAGCAAGGCTTACAAACTTACCAACAGTGGCAAGGATGTATATGATGATCCAGTATTCTCTGTTGTAATCCCAGCTCCAGAAGACGACAACTGGTTCAAGATTGCTCCAGCTTCTGCTTATGAGCTTGGTGATGATTTCTGGAGTACACCATATATGATTGGTGCAGCAACCAATGGCGAAACCGCTAAGAAGGGCAACTTCGTACAAGGTGAAAACGATAAAGACGCATTTGCATTCAACATCACTGATGCTAACGCCAAGTATTACAAGATTTCCATCGACATGATGAATCGTACATACGAGGTTACTCCATTGAACTTCAGTGAATATTACTATGTAGCAGGTGACGGAAATGGTTGGGATGCTAAAGACTTCCTTTCTACTTCTACATACGATGGTCAGTATGAAGGCTGTATGTATCTTGAGTCTAAGTTCAAGTTCCGTCCTAGCGACAAGAACTGGGAAGGATGCCTTGGAGCAAGCGACTTTGGTGATGCTACAACAGATGCAGACAACAACATCTTGGTTAAAGAGCCAGGTTACTATCAGGTTAAGCTCGATGTTGTAAACAAGACCTATAGCCTCATCAAGATTGAGTCTATCGGTGTCATTGGCGATGCAGCTCCTAACGGTTGGGATTCTGATGTTGATTTGACCTATAACAAGGCAGAGAACTGCTGGGAAATCAAAGACATCGTATTGAAGGATGGTAAAATCAAGTTCCGTTCTAACGATGCCTGGGATCCAAACCCTAACTGGGGTGGTGACTTTAATGCTCTTACCCACGGTGGTGCAGACATTCAGGTTACAGCAGGAACTTATGATATCAAGCTCTATGCCTTCTGTAATGGCAAGGCTCATGCTGTAGTAACCAAGAAGTAATCCTCCATATTACTTCATAAAATAAGCTTAATAGGCGGTTTCGGGAGCAATTCCCAGAGCCGCCTATTTTCTTTATGCATTCATCCCATTTTCCTCCCTCGAACTAGTTTTTTGTTCCTCGCCACGGTACCTTTATGCCCTCGCCACAGTACGAAGGTGTCGTGGCAAGGAACTTTTTTCCCAAGAATCCTTGTGAGTTTCAAAATAAAGTCGTATATTTGCAGGCGAATTTAAAAAAGACAATATGGGAGGTTTAGATTATGACAGAACTTAGAGATAGATATATACGTTTTGACTGGGCTATTAAGAGATTGCTCCGTCAAAAAGCTAATTTTGGTGTATTGGAAGGCTTTCTTACTGTTTTCTTGAACGAGGAGGTAAAAATCATCGACATACTGGAAAGTGAAGGTAACCAGAGTGCTGCCGATGATAAATTTAATCGCGTCGACATCAAAGCTAAAAATAGTAAAGGTGAAATCATTATTGTAGAAATACAAAATACAAGTGAACTCTACTATCTGGAGCGCGTGCTCTATGGAGTAGCTAAAGCTATCACCGAACACATCAATCTAGGAAACAGTTACAAAGAGGTAAAGAAGGTCTATTCCATCAGCATCCTTTATTTCGACTTAGGGAAAGGCTCAGACTATATCTACGTTGGACAAAACAACTTTGTTGGTCTGCACACAAAAGACCAATTGATTATCAGCACAAAAGAAAAGGACAACATTGTGAGGAAATCACCATCAGAGATTTTTCCTACCTATATTCTTGTGCGTGTTAATGAATTCAACAACGTTGCCAAGTCACCATTGGAAGAATGGGTGAACTATCTGAAAAATGGTGTTATTGCTGCTGACACAAAAGCCCCAGGATTGCAAGAGGCTCGTGAAAAGCTGAAATATTATGAAATGTCAGATGCCGAACGCCATGCATACGATGAGCACCTCAATGCCATTATGATACAAAATGACGTATTGACCAATGCAAAACAAGAAGGAAGAGCAGAAGGAAGAGCAGAAGGAAGAGCAGAAGGAAGAGCAGAAGGCATTGTGGAAGGAGAAGCAAGAGGAGAAACCAAAGGCAGGGCTAAAGAGAAAAGAGCAATTGCCCTAAGTCTGCTAGCCCAGAACGTTTCTGCCGAAATCATAGCACAAGCCACAGGACTAAGCATCGAAGAAATCAATAAACTATAATATCTAGGCGGTTCCGGGAGCAATTCCCAGAGCCGCCTATTTTCTTTATGCATTCATCCCATTTTCCTTCCTCGAACTAGTTTTTTGTTCCTCGCCACGGTACCTTTATGCCCTCGCCACAGTACGAAGGTGTCGTGGCAAGGAACTTTTTTCCCAAGAATCCTTGTGAGTTTCAAAATAAAGTCGTATATTTGCAGGCGAATTTAAAAAAGACAATATGGGAGGTTTAGATTATGACAGAACTTAGAGATAGATATATACGTTTTGACTGGGCTATTAAGAGATTGCTCCGTCAAAAAGCTAATTTTGGTGTATTGGAAGGCTTTCTTACTGTTTTCTTGAACGAGGAGGTAAAAATCATCGACATACTGGAAAGTGAAGGTAACCAGAGTGCTGCCGATGATAAATTTAATCGCGTCGACATCAAAGCTAAAAATAGTAAAGGTGAAATCATTATTGTAGAAATACAAAATACAAGTGAACTCTACTATCTGGAGCGCGTGCTCTATGGAGTAGCTAAAGCTATCACCGAACACATCAATCTAGGAAACAGTTACAAAGAGGTAAAGAAGGTCTATTCCATCAGCATCCTTTATTTCGACTTAGGAAAAGGTTCTGACTATATCTATGTAGGTCAGAACAATTTCGTGGGACTACATACGAAGGACCAACTTATCATCAGTACCAAGGAGAGGGACAATATCGTAAGGAAATCACCTTCAGAGATTTTCCCAACCTACATTCTTGTTCGTGTCAACGAATTCAATAGTGTAGCTAAATCGCCGTTGGAGGAGTGGGTCAACTACCTAAAGAACGGCGTTATCGCTGCCGACACCAAGGCTCCAGGACTGCAAGAGGCTCGCGAAAAGCTGAAATATTACGAGATGTCTGACGCCGAACGTCATGCATACGATGAGCATCTCAATGCCATCATGATACAAAACGATGTCTTGACCAATGCTAAGCAAGAAGGAAGGGCTGAAGGAAGGGCTGAAGGAAGGGCTGAAGAGAAAAAAGCCATTGCCCTCAGCCTGTTGGCTCAGAATGTAGCTCCAGAAATCATCGCACAGGCTACAGGATTAAGTATCGAAGAAATCAAAAAGCTATAAATACCAGGCGGTTCTCGAACATATCGGGAACCGCCTATTTGGATTCTTATGGTTATAGAACCACATCATCCATAGTAAGTAGCACCTGCGCTATCGACGAATAAGCTGTGTAGATTTGCTACATATTGCTTAAATAAGATGTATGGGGATATCTGCATTGAGGATGTCGTGAAAAGTTCCTCCCGAGGGCACTCCTTTGCCATAGCGAGGGCACAAAGGTGCCGTCGTGAGGAACAAAACTCTGGTACGAGGTAGTATCTCTTTTTCGCCATAATCTTTACTGTTTCATCTGTGCAAAATTATAAGCAAAATATATCTTCATCAAGTCTTTCAAGTTAAAGTACCTAAAGACGTACCTAAAGAAACAACTTTATTAGTAAATGCAAACGATTGCGCAAATCGTTTACTTGATTTACATCAAATCTGAACTATGGTATCAGAAATAGTCGTAACTTTGCCAACGAAAAAGAATACAACTTACAATTAAACATAAGATAGTAATCAAAAAATACAATGATAATTATGAAGAAGATATACTTTACACTCTTCGCCTTACTGGCAAGCATCAATATGTTTGCACAAGGTTGGCCTGTTAACTACAGTGGCGTCATGCTGCAAGGATTCTCATGGGATTCTTACGATTACTCACAATGGAACGTCCTGGAGAAGCAAGCTGATGACATGAAAGGATTCATCGACCTAGTATGGCTTCCACAAAGCGGAAAATGTATCGAAACCACACAGGTGATGGGCTATAAGCCATATTATTATTTCAACCAGAACTCCTCATTTGGAACTGAGGCTGAACTCAGAAACCTGATTGCCAAGTTTAGAGCCGCTGGTATAGGCGCAATAGCAGATGTTGTGGTCAACCACCGCAATACAGACGGCTGGTTCACCTTCCCGGCAGAAACCTACAAGGGAGTGACCTACCAGATGTTGTCTACCGACATCTGCAAGAATGATGATGGTGAAAGTACGGCAACACAGGCAAAAAAAGACGGGGTTAGCCTCAGCAATAACTATGATGAGGGAACCGACTTTGGAGGATGCCGTGATATTGACCATAAGAGCGAGAACGTGCAGAAGATTATCAAGGCATATCTGAAATTCCTGAAGGAGGATATGGGATATACCGGTTTCCGCTACGATATGGTAAAGGGTTTCAGCGGTACTCACGTGGCTGACTACAATGATGCAACAGGTATAGAATACTCGGTAGGTGAATATTGGGATAGCAACGAGAAGATAGAATCTTGGATTAACGCTACCCAGAAGAAGAGTGCAGCCTTCGACTTCCAGTTCCGCTACAATGTGCGTGATGCTGTGAATGGTGCAGCCGACGGAAAGGTAGCCTCCTCTTCTGATTGGAGCAAGCTCAATAGCACCATCAATCTGATGCACGATGCCAACTATCGCCAGTACTCAGTAACATTCGTGGAAAATCACGATATGCAATATCGTTCTGCCTCTGAGCCTCTTGACCCTCTACACAAAGACACCTTGGCTGCCAACGCCTACATGCTTGCCATGCCGGGCACGCCTTGCATCTTCCAACCACACTGGAGAGCCTACAAGCAAGAGTTGAAGAGCATGATCGAAGCCCGCAAACTTGCAGGCATCACCAACATAAGCAACTATGTAAACAAGTACTCAAAGAAAACTTGCTTCGCCAATGAAACTACCGGCGACAAGGCTAAGCTCATCGTGGTTGTAGGAAACAACACCAAGGAATATACGCCAAGTGCCGACTATGCACAGATTCTCGAAGGATACCACTATCGTTATTATCTTTCTAAATCTGCAGAAACCGCATGGTGCAACATTCCATCAGGCGAATACGAGGCAGGATTCAAGGCTAAGCTTACGGCTGTCAGTCAGAACAGCAATGCCAAACTGGTATACACCACTGACGGCACAGCCCCTACAGCCAAGAGCAAGCAGGTGGCTACAGGTAGCACCATCAACATAGATGAGACATGCACCTTGAAGGTTGGCTTGCTCAGCAACGGAACCGTAACAGGTATCCGTACCTACAATTATACCATCAAGGCATTCGAGCCATATACCATCACCATATATGCCAATGCTGACCAGGTAACCAACTGGGGTTCAGCCATGTATTTCTACGCATGGAATACAAGCGGAGAGCTCACAGAAAAATGGCCAGGTACTGCTGTCACAGCAACCAAGACGCTGAACGGAAAGAAGTGGTACTATATGGACTTCAAGATCAAGAGCAAGGATGCCATCGTAAACATCATCTTCAATCAGGGGAAAAACAAGAAGCAGACCGAAGACTTGAAAGCCGTCAACAGCACCAAGTATTATGAGATTACCCCTAAACAGAATGAGGGCAAATACACCTGCAATGATGTTACCGCCATCTGGGCACCAACAGGCATCACGGGAACCCCAACCATAAGCAATACCACAACAGACAATGCATGGTATACACTTAGCGGTATGAAATTGGGTAAGAAACCTGCTGAGAGCGGTGTTTACATCCACCAGGGAAAGAAAGTGATTATCAGATAAGAATACGAAAATAGAGAATAGTTTAAAGATTTTATGTTCTTAGGTTTAGGTTTAAGTTTGTTTTAAATGTACTTTTAGTACATACAAGGTAACAAGTTAGTAGTTTTAGGTAAAGACAAAAGAGGTATACCCAAGATTCGTCTTCGGGATATACCTCTTTTCTTATTCTACTTATCTTCTTATTCTACTTATCTTCTTATTCTACTTATCTTTCGCGCTGGTCAGCACCCCACATCAGTTTTTCTCTCAAGGTAGAGAAATAACGCTGGTTGCGCTGCTTCACAATCTTGATGCTATGAGGAGCCTTTCGGATGATAAGGCGGGTTTCCTCCGTCATACGCTCACTACGACCATCGATGGCTACCAGATAGTTGTGGCTGCGACTCTCGATATCGAGCGTGATGACAGCCGTATCGTTGATGACGATAGGACGGATGTTCAGACTGTGAGGAGCCACCGGAGTAAGACAGATGCTACCACTCTGCGGAATGATGATAGGTCCGCCATTCGAAAGATTGTATGCCGTAGAACCGGTTGGCGTAGTAACAATCAGACCATCCGCCTGATAAGTGACGAGGAATTCGCCATCTACCTGCGTACGTATGGAAATCATCGAAGCATCATCACGCTTCAGCACGGCAATATCGTTGAGGGCGAACGGATTGCCAGCCAGAACGCCCCCTTCAGCCTCAACCTGAATCACCGCATGCTCCTCTATCAGGCATTCACCTGCATAAAGACTGTCCAGAGCCGTCTCAATCTCGCTAGGCAGCACATCAGCAAGGAAGCCCAACCGGCCCATATTCACACCGATGATAGGCGTACCCTTGGCTCCCACCCGGCTCGCCGCCTTCAGGAAGGTACCGTCACCACCCATAGAGATGACATAATCCACATCAAAGTTGTAATCCTCGAACACCCCAGCCGCCTTCACATCGAGTTGCTGGTCTCGGGTAAGAAACTCATAATAAGCATTCTCCACATAAACTTCAGCCTCTTTCTTATCGAGATAAGAGAGGATGGTTTCGATGGAAGCCGACTTCTTTGCCTGGTATTCATTGCCAAATATGGCAAATTTTAAATGTTGTTGTGCCATTTATTTTGCAGTTTCAATAATTATTCTTACTTTTGCAAAAGGAAATCCATCTCTATATAATAAGGTGGAACATTCCTTCACGATTGCAAAATTACGAATATTAATTGAATAATACGACAAAAAACAAATAAATTATGGCAAAAGTATATGAATTTCTTGCCAACGGCTTCGAGGAAATCGAGGGATTGGCACCAGTAGACATCCTCCGCAGAGGTGGTGTAGACATCAAAACCGTAGGCATCACGGGCAGTGAATGGGTAGAGACATCACATGGCATCACCATCAAGGCAGACCTCCAGTTTGAGAACGTAGAGAGCTTTGAGGATGCAGATATGCTCCTCCTGCCAGGCGGTCTGCCAGGCAGCACCAACCTCAATGAGCACGAGGGTGTGCGCCAGGCTCTCATCGCCCAGCACAAGGCAGGCAAACGTGTGGGTGCCATCTGCGCCGCACCAATGGTATTGGCTAGCACAGGCATCTTGGACGGCAAGAAAGCAACCTGCTCACCAGGCTTCGAGCGTTACTTCGGCGAGAGCACCGAGTACACAGGCGAACTCTTCCAGGAGGATGGCAATGTGATCACAGGCGAAGGTCCAGCCGCAACCCTTCCTTATGCATACCAGATATTGAGCTATTTCGTAGGCAAGGAGGAAGTGGCAAAATTGCAAAAGGGTATGCAGTATGCCCACCTCATGGCAAGTAAGTAATTCATAATTATTAATTCTAAATTATAAATTAGAACCATGGATTACGTAATCATAGTAGCCGGAGGCAAGGGCCTCCGCATGGGCAGCGAGATACCCAAGCAGTTTCTCCCTATCGCAGGCAAGCCTATCCTGATGCGCACCATCGAGCGATTCCATGAGTATGATGAGAACCTCAACATCATCTTGGTGTTGCCAGAGAGCCAGCAGCAGTACTGGCACCAGCTCTGCGAGCAGCATCATTTCGACATCAAGCACCAGATAGCCAATGGTGGCGATACCCGTTTCCAATCATCCAAGAACGGCCTTGCCTTGATTCCAGATGATGAGGATGGCGTAGTGGGCATTCACGATGGCGTACGCCCATTCGTTTCCACCGAGGTCATCTCAGAGTGTTACGAGACGGCTCGTGAGGAATATGCCGCCCTGCCAGTATACGCCGTAACCGATACTTTGCGTTATATCGACAAGCGTGGCGGTGGCAAGAATGTGATGCGCGACGATTATCGCATCGTGCAGACTCCGCAGACCTTCGACATCAGCCTAGCCAAACAAGCCTTCAACCAGGGTTACAAGGAGCAGTTTACCGACGATGCCTCTGTGATAGAGAGCTTAGGTTGCCAAGTGGCAATGGTAGAGGGCAATCGAGAGAACATCAAGATTACCACACCATTCGACATCAAAGTGGCTGAAGCATTATTGGCAGAATAAGAAACTTGTAGATAATGTAGAAGTTTAGATAAAAAAACAAGGAGATAATCGCCATCAACGGCGCCTATCTCCTTTTTTAATTGCTTATGGAAACATATTTGTTAAAACTAACTTTCTAAATTAAGAGTAGCGGATGATTTGTCCTGGATTCAACTTCTTATCCTTGCGATAACCATTGAGACGACAAATCTGCTCTACTGTTACACCACGCTTCTCTGCAATAGAATTGAGCGTTTCACCAGCCTTAACCTTATGATAAAGCTTTTCGCCTGATGGGCTAGCTTTATATCTGCCAACCTCGCCACCATTCACTTGCTCACGAGTATAGCCGCCATTGCCCACCTTACCACGGGCTGCATTAGCCTCAGCATACTCACTTTCATAAGTGTCGCGATTGAAATTATAGAAATCGCCTGTAACATCCTGATTGCGGAAATCAAAGAACAAGGCAGGATTCAAAGCCACACCACAGAGACGAGTTTCAAAGTGGAGGTGAGAACCTGTGCTTCGGCCGGTGTTGCCACCCAATCCGATAACATCACCAGCCTTTACTTCCTCGTTCTCAGAAACTAGCTGCTTAGACAAGTGACCATAGATGGTCTCCAATCCATTATTGTGACGAATCACGATGTACTTACCGTAACCACCACCTTCATATCTTACGATGCGAACTTTGCCAGAGAAGGCTGCGCGGATTGAGTCGCCAATATAAACCTTGATGTCCATACCTTTATGTTGGCGGCCAAAGCTAGCACGATAACCGAAGTTACTTGTGACAACGCGACTAGGAGTTGGCATGCAGAAATGACGGAGGTCGATGCGGAAGTGCTCAGGCAATGAAGTTGCCTTATGTGCATACTTGTTGGAGAAATCCTCATACAGCTCTGCCGATGGGTTCTCTCTATCCTCTATCAATCGATAATGCGACACTGCGAGTGTGTCAAGCGATTTCATGCGATGGTCTACTGGTGCCTGTCTTGCCAACAAGTCCTGACCACAAACGGGTACAGCTGTTAGCGCCAACAACGCCAAGGCCGAAATCTTCTTCATGTTAATTTTAAAGTTCATACTACTTTTTCTAATTCTTCTTTTTTAGGTCCAACATTTCTTTTGTCAATAAGAGCAGAATAATAAGTGAAATTCCGCAATAAACCGCTAAAGCAAATGCCTTAATATGCAGTTTTGTTATATAGACGTTGCAAATATAACAAAAATAATTCAAATAGCCAAGGCTGTTAACGCCAACTGGCGCATATTTAACGTGAATACCCCGTTTTTAACTTTTGTTACGATTCTAAGGCCTAATAGATTGAGTTGTAATGAGTTTCTATCTTTTATTTCCGATTTTGTAGCATTCTGAGCAAAACTACAGCCGGTGAATGTCCCATAAAGATATATTTCTTCACTTCGGGGCTTGTAAATCTCAGGCATTTCTGATAGGCAGTATAGAGTTGTTCTAGATTAATGGTAAACTCCTTGCCCGAGGCTTCGCGAATACCAATAATCATTCTTGCTGTTACGTGAAGTTTTACATATTTGATGCCTTTCACGCTCTCTATCTCTTGCAATCCCATCAAGAATTTCCTCATCTCATCCATCGTCAATGCAGGACGAGGCTCATATATGGCAGGCTTACGCCTACGGTCTATCTTCTCTTCACTCATCTGTTCCATTAACTATCAAATTTCTTCATTAACAATAACTATCCTATTCTCTCCCTTAACTGATTGCCGCCCAATTGATGTTGGTTTTCTTCAGTTCACGGAGTCTATTCCAAAGCATGGCATTCTGCGGAAGATTGCATTGTGGATCGTTATCAATAATAGCCTGTGCCTCTGTGCGTGCCAGTTGCACCAACTGTCCATCTCTTGCAATATTGGCTATTTTCAAGTCAAAAGCCATACCGCTCTGTTGGGTTCCCTCCAAGTCGCCAGGACCTCTTAACTTTAAGTCTGCCTCAGCTATGCGGAATCCATCATTGGTATCACACATGATATCAATGCGTTTGCGTGTTTCCTCCGACAACTTATAGTTGGTTACCAAGATGCAATAGCTCTGGTCGCAGCCACGTCCCACTCTACCTCTGAGCTGATGTAACTGAGAGAGACCAAAGCGCTGTGCGTCCAGTATCACCATCACCGAGGCATTGGGCACATTTACACCAACCTCTATCACGGTGGTGGCTACAAGTATCTGGGTTTCTCCCTTTACGAAGTGCTCCATCTCTTCTTCCTTCTCTGCCGATTTCATCTTGCCGTGTATCTTGCTCAGCTTGAATTCCGGGAAAGCCTGCTTGAGCGTCTCAAACCCTTCCTCCAGATTTTTGAGGTCCATCTTCTCACTCTCCTTGATGAGCGGGAATACAATGTATACCTGTCTGCCCAGATTGATCTGGCGTCGAATGCTCTGGTAGAGGCTCGTAATCTGCGTATCAAACTTATGCAGGGTCTGTATCGGCTTTCTGCCAGGAGGCAACTCATCTATCACGCTCACGTCCAAGTCGCCATAGATGGTCATTGCCAAGGTACGGGGGATAGGCGTAGCCGTCATGACCAATACATGCGGGGGATTCTCGCTTTTGTTCCAAAGTTTGGCACGCTGTGCCACTCCA
This sequence comes from Candidatus Segatella intestinihominis, assembly GCA_900548535.1. Lineage (GTDB taxonomy): Bacteria > Bacteroidota > Bacteroidia > Bacteroidales > Bacteroidaceae > Prevotella > Prevotella intestinihominis. The sequence continues at coordinate 56,428 of URLG01000002.1, forward strand.
AAACGATGTTGCTCGTCGATGACGGCAATACCCAAACGAGAAAATACAACAGGATCTTCCAATATGGCATGAGTGCCCACGAGTATCTGAATGTCACCAGTAGCCAAGTCTGCTAAGATCTTCTCTCGTTTCTTGCCTTTCACGATTCCCGTGAGCAATTCCACACGAATGTCCATTCCCTTCAGGAAGTCACGAATGGTTTGCAAATGTTGCTCGGCTAGGATCTCCGTAGGTGCCATCAAGCACGCCTGGTATCCATTGTCCAAGGCTATCAGCATCGACATCAGGGCCACTAGCGTCTTGCCAGAGCCCACATCTCCCTGCAATAAGCGATTCATCTGCCTGCCACTACACATATCATTACGTATCTCATGCATCACTCTTTTCTGTGCCCCCGTCAGTTCGAAAGGCAGATTGTGAGCATAGAATCCATTGAAGATGTCGCCGATGCGATTGAAGATATAGCCACGATACTTACGACGCTGATCGCTCGCGTACCTTAATATATTAAGTTGCACATAGAATAGCTCCTCAAACTTAAGGCGCACCTGTGCCTTCTGCATCTCCTGATGGGAATGCGGATAATGGATGAAACGAAAAGCGGCATCTCGGGAAATGAGATGCAAGCGATTTATGATGAAATCGGGAAGTGTTTCAGGCAATGGCGGCAGGATGCCCACCAATGTCTTTGTGATTTTTTCTATAGTACGAGAACTGAAGCCATACTTCTTCATCTTCTCGGTGGTTCCATAATAAGGTTGCATGCCCATCTGGGAAAGTTCCAGATTGCTGGCATCGTCAAGGTCGGGATGGGCAAACTGAAATCTACCATTAAAGATGGCAGGCTTGCCGAAAACGATATATTCCGTACCCACCTTGTAAGTCTTCATGACATACTGTGAGCTACGAAACCACACCAAGTCTACCACACCAAAGCCATCAGAGAAATGAGCCACCAATCGCTTGTTACGTTTTCCCGTATCAAACTCCTCGTAGCTCAGTATCTTACCCTTGATTTGCACAAAAGGCATATCCTGGGTCAACTCGCTGATATGAAATATCTTGGTGCGGTCTACATATTTATATGGATAGTATTCCAGCAAGTCACCATACGAGGCGATGCCGAGCTCCCTGCTCAGTATCTCCTTTTTCTTAGGCCCCACACCTGGTAGGTACATGATGTCTTGATCTAGAATACTACTCATATATACTATTTTAATTAATTACATGATTCCAAAGAATCGCAACACATCATTCAAGTTGGCTACCACCAACAAGATGATGAGCAGACCGAAGCCTACATACTCAGCACGTTCCAAGAACTTATCGCCTGGCTTGCGACCCGTAATCATCTCATAGAGGAGGAAGAATACGTGTCCACCATCCAACGCAGGGATAGGCAGGATGTTCATGAAGGCAAGGATGATGCTCAAGAAAGCAGTCATCAACCAGAAGGCATGCCAATCCCAAACCGATGGGAAGAGACTACCCAAGGCGCCGAAACCACCCAGGCTCTTAGCACCTTCCTTGGTGAAGACATACTTCATATCGCCCACATAGCCCGACAAAACCTTCCAACCATACTTGATGCCGGCAGGGAAACTCTCCAAGAAGCCATAGCTCTTATGCGTTACCTTATAGTCGAGCATCACTGGGTGATTGTAGAAGCCAAACTTCACGCCTTCCTCGGTAGACTGCAACTGCACCTCTCTCTGCACGGTATCGCCAGCAGCCTTGAGATAAACAACATCAGCAGTCAAAGCCTTCACACTATCATTGTGAGAGGTAGCAGCAGAGAGCACATCATCCACACGTCCCAACTCCAACTGGAAATCATTGAAGGAATCGAGTTTCTTGCCATTCACAGAAAGAATCTTATCGCCCTTAGCCAAGCCCAAAGCACTGGCTGGAGAATCCTTCATCACACTGTCTATCTGCAATGGGATATACATCTCCACGAAGCGAGGACTGTCCTTGATCATGCTGAGCATATCAAGATCGCCTGGCAATGAGAGACTCATTGGCTTGCCCTGACGGATGATGTCTACACGAGTGGCGGTAGAGAGATCACGATACATATCACCATCGAAGGTCTTGAATGGTCCAAACTCTGTGCCCACCAAGATGTCATGGTCATGGAAACCGAGAGCCTTAGCCTCAGTATTAAACTTCATGCCCTGAGTCATATCCTTGGTAGACACATAATCATCGCCCCAATGGAAAAGAATCATGGAATAGATGAAGAGAGCCAACACAAAGTTGACCAACACACCACCCACCATGATGAGCAAACGCTGCCAAGCTGGTTTGCTACGGAACTCGTAAGGCTGTTCTGGCTGTTTCATCTGTTCGGTATCGAAGCTCTCGTCTATCATACCCGAAATCTTACAATATCCTCCGAGAGGCAACCATCCCAAACCGTATGTAGTGTCCGAATTCTTTGGTTTGAACTCAAAGAGATGGAACCAAGGGTCAAAGAACAGATAGAACTTCTCCACTCTTACGCCGAAGAGCTTGGAGAAGAAGAAGTGTCCGCCCTCATGGAGCAGCACCAAGATGGAAAGCGACAACATCAACTGAAGCGCTTTGATCAAAAATACTTCCATTATTGTTTTGAAATTTGAAATTTGAAATTTGAACTTTATGATTAGTTATGCCTATCATTTTCGTTCTCTGTTTCTATTCTTAATTATTAATTCTAAATTCTTAATTATTCATTAATTCACTGGCTATGCGACGAGCCTCGGCATCAGTCTGTAGATAGACATCGAGGTCGGGATTGCTATCGAATGTAGCCTTCTGCATAGTCTGTTCTATAATGTCTGCCATCTGGAGGAAGCCACACTCGCCCTTGCGGAAGCCGGCATTCACTATTTCATTGGCAGCATTCACGATGCACGACATGTTGCCACCCTTCTTGATGGCATCGAAGGCAAGCTGCAAGCACTTAAACTTCTTATAGTCTGGCTCGAAGAACTGCAAGTCTTGCGCCTTGAAGAGATCCAAGCGGTCGCCATCAAGATGCAATCGCTGAGGGAAGGAGAAGGCATACTGGATAGGTAGGCGCATATCTGGCACGCCGAGCTGCGCCTTCACGGCACCATCGGCAAACTGCACCGCGCTGTGAACGATGCTCTGCGGATGAATCAGCACCTGAATTTTATCAGCAGGCACCCCAAAGAGCCATTTTGCTTCTGTCACCTCAAATCCCTTGTTCATCAAGGAAGCCGAATCGATGGTTATCTTGGCGCCCATATCCCAAGTAGGATGCTTGAGGGCATCGGCAGCCGTCACCTTCTCCAACTGTTCGTGGGTAAAGTTACGGAAAGGACCACCCGAACAAGTGAGGAGTATCTTCTCCACTTCATTATCACCCTCTCCCACCAAACTCTGAAAGATGGCACTATGCTCGCTATCCACAGGGAGGATAGGCACATGATTTTCCTGGGCAAGATTGCAAATCAGCTCACCTGCCACGACCAATGTTTCCTTGTTGGCAAGACAAATCTTCTTGCGTGCCTTGATGGCATGGATGGTTGGCTCCAAACCAGAGAAGCCCACCATGGAAGCCAAGACCATATCTATTGGTTCTGCCTGCACGATATCGCAGAGAGCTTGTGCTCCGGCATACACCTTGATGTCTGGTTCGTCGCTCAGCAGATTCTGTAATTCCTCATAATGAGCCTCATTGGCTATCACTACGGCTGCTGGATGAAACTGATGAGCCTGTTCCGCTAGTTCCTTCACTCGGTTGTTGGCGGTGAGGCAATACACCTCATACAAGTCGCTATGCTGCTTGATGACATCAAGCGCCTGCGTACCAATACTTCCCGTAGAACCGAGAATACATATTTGTTGTTTCTTCATTTTCGTTTATATTTCGAGCAGTCCTTCGGGCACTGCCATTCTGATTTCTTTCTTCTCCGCACTCACTTCCTCTATCAAGTCATTGCTGGCAGGAATGAGTACATCTTTGCCATCGGGTGTGGTTACCTCGAAGAGGAGATTCAGCGTGTAGTCGTCCACATGGCCGATGGTGCCCACGGTCTTGCCCGTTACGACATCCACCAGATGAAAACCGATGATTTCTGCCCACGAAAGATTTTCCTCGTCGCTATCCGATAGATGGCGAGGGAAGAAAACCTCACAGCCCGTATAGTTGCGAGCCTGCTCCTGGGTGTCGATGTCCTCAAACTTCACCAGCACATTCTCGTCATTCTTAAATCGATACTCTTCCATAAAGAAAGGTACGAGAATGCCGTCAATGTCGAGCACCAAATACTCGGCATCCACACGGTCGAACACATCATCGGTAATGGCAAAGGTGATTTCGCCCTTTACGCCATGTGGCTTGCCCAGCTTACCTATCTTATATACTTCGTCTCTTCTAATCATAATATGCAATAGAATTCTTCACTCTTCGTTCTTAACTCTTCACTTACCCTAGTCCTCCACACGAGTAATCTTAGCGCCCAGTTCATTCAGTCGCTTCTCGATGTCCTCATAACCTCGGTCTATCTGTGCGATATTGGCGATACGGCTGGTACCATTGGCACTCATCGCCGCAATCAAGAGGGCGATACCGGCACGGATATCAGGGCTCGTCATTCTACCTGCACGCAGACGGATCTTATGATCATGACCCACCACTACGGCACGATGAGGATCGCAGAGGATAATCTGAGCACCCATGTCGATGAGCTTATCCACGAAGAACAGACGGCTCTCAAACATCTTCTGATGGAAGAGCACACTGCCACGAGCCTGTGTTGCCACTACGAGGAGCACAGACAGCAGGTCAGGGGTGAGTCCTGGCCAAGGAGCATCGGCAAGCGTCATGATGGTGCCATCGATAAAGGAGTCGATGACATAATGCTTCTGCTCAGGGATAACGAGGTCATCGCCCTCCACCTTGATCTTTACGCCCAAACGACGGAAAGAATCAGGGATGATGCCGAGGTTCTTGACCGATACATCCTTGATGCGGATGCCCTCGCCACACATGGCAGCCATACCGATAAATGAACCCACCTCGATCATATCAGGCAGGATGCGATGGCTTGCCCCATGCAGTTTCTCCACACCCACGATGGTGAGCAGATTGCTGGCTATGCCGCTAATCTGGGCTCCCATGGCATTGAGCAAGTGGCAGAGTTGCTGGATATATGGCTCGCACGCTGCATTATAGATCGTAGTGGTACCCTTTGCCAGCACGGATGCCATGATGATGTTGGCAGTACCCGTAACCGAAGCCTCATCGAGCAACATGTAGCAGCCCTTGAGATGCTTAGCCTGAATCTGGTATACATTGCGTTCCTCATCGCGCACAAAGCTAGCACCCAAATACTTGAAGCCCAAGAAGTGAGTATCCAGACGGCGACGACCTATCTTGTCGCCACCAGGCTTGGCGATGGTAGCCTTGCCAAATCTGCCCAGCAATGGGCCAAACATCAGCACACTGCCACGCAAAGAAGAGCACTTCTTCACAAACTCCAAGCTATCGAGATAGTCTAGATTCAGCTCATCGCTCTGGAATGTATAGTCGTGGCGACTATGCTGAGTTACCTTTACACCGATGTCCTTGAGCAACTTGATCAAGTTGTTCACGTCCAGAATGTCTGGCACATTGGTGATGCGCACAGGCTCATCGGTCAGAATGGTGGTACAGATAACTTCCAGCGCCTCGTTCTTGGCACCTTGCGGAGTGATAGTACCCTTGAGCGGATGACCGCCCTCTATGATGAAAGACTCCATAGGCTTATGTTTATCTTATATATATATAATAATGTATATGCTTATTTTTTCTTCTTGTTGTTATTATTGTTTGGCACATCGCGGATAGGCTCAAACTTGAAGGTATCCAAGTCGAGCTGTATCTTGCCATGTGTGAAACGAGCCAAGTCAGAAGCCACCTTCTCCTCATCAGAAGAACCATGACTCCACTGCACCAGATTGCGGCGCATCTGATTGGCAGTCAACTTTACCAGTTCATCTCGCTCCGGTCCAGGCTCCATCTGCTCGAGTCTCTTAAACACATCGAAGAGCATAGCCCCATAATGACGTACAGGAATCTTCTTCATCGGATATTCCATCGGAGCAGGCTTCTTGGCTATCTGTGCAGCATGGGTCACATCAAAAGGATAGTCCACATCAAGGCGGAAACCACTCATGATGGCCAAGTGGTCCCAAAACTTGCGGTCTTTCTCCTCCACGGTCTTGTCCTCAGGAAACATTCTGCCCATGATGCTGACGATAGTCTCAGCACAACGCTGGCGCTCAGCACGATCCTCCAGACTGACGGCATGGTCCACCATCTGCTGTATCTCTCGTCCGTACTCAGGCAGGATGAGTTTCTCACGCTGCGTATTATAATCTAAACCTTTAATATTCATACTTACTTAATAAATCTTTTAGAGAAGTTTCTTTGGCATTTTCGCCACAAAGTCCTTGAGATAGAATGGCACGAAATATGCCACGTCCTCAAACTTGCCTTCTGCGAATCGCTTTTCAGCGAGCGGCGCCATGTTCTTGGCAAGCGGTTCGATGCCTTTCACGAGATGTGCATTCGGATGATTGATGGTCTCCATACACTTCTCTGCACCATTTCCGAAGAAATAGACAGCCCCCTTGTCCAGATACTCCTTATAGGTATCTGCATCCACGATGTCAGCCTGGATAGGGCGAACCACCTTCAGGGCGCGGTCGAACACTTCGGCATAAACCTCCATGCGGCGGGCGTCGAGCATAGGTACGATGAGGGCATTCTCCTCTTCAGGATGTTCGCCTAGCAATACAGGCACTGCCATCAGTTCCAGGGTTGGCACGGCGATGAGTTTCACACCACGACCATAGCAGATGCCCTTCGCCATGCTCACACCTATGCGCAATCCGGTATAGGAACCAGGACCACAACTTACTGCCACAGCCTCCAGAGGAAGGCCATGCGCATCGAGGAAACTAAGCGCTTCATCTACATACACACCCAACTTAACAGCATGGTTAGGACCACTGTGATCTTCCTTGTTAAAAATCACCTGTCCACTATCACTAATTGCCACTGAGCACACGTCCGTGCTCGTCTCAATATTCAATATACACGACATAATTTAAAAATATATTCTTAAATAAGGTGCAAATTTAATCATTTTCTCGCTTTTTTTTGTACTTTTGCAGAAATTTAACGTGAAAGATTATATGATACAGTCAATGACAGGCTTCGGAAAAGCTACCGCGGCCTACAAAACAAAGAAAATTAATGTAGAGATAAAGTCATTAAACAGCAAGACGCTCGACCTCTCTACTCGTATCGCTCCACTCTACAGAGAGAAGGAGATGGAAATTCGTCAGTATATCGCTAAGAATCTGGAGAGAGGAAAGGTTGACTTCTCTATCTGGATAGAGAAAGATGCGTCTACTGACGCCACCCCTATCAACGGAGCACTTGTACAAAATTATTACCAGCAAATCAAGAAAATCTCAGCAGAAACGGGTATTCCTGAGCCAACTGACTGGTATGGCACCTTGTTGCGTCTTCCTGATGTTACAACAAGAACAGAAGTGGAAGAACTGAGCGATGAGGAGTGGGAAGTGGCAAAAACTGCCATCAGCGAGGCTGTGAGCCATCTCGTAGACTTCCGCAAGCAGGAGGGAGCTGCCCTTCAGAAGAAGTTTACCGAGAAAGTGGACAACATCCAGGCTCTCCTTGCCAGCATCGAACCTTACGAGAAATCTCGTGTGGAGAAGATCAAGCAGAACATCGTGAATGGCTTGCAGCAGATTCCAAACGTAGACTACGACAAGAATCGCTTGGAGCAGGAGCTCATCTACTACATCGAGAAGCTCGACATCAGCGAGGAGAAGCAGCGCCTTGCCAACCACCTCAAGTATTTCCGTGAGACTATGGAAGAGGAAGGTCATGGCGTAGGCAAGAAACTCGGCTTCATCGCCCAGGAGATGGGACGTGAGATCAACACCACCGGTTCTAAGAGCAATCAGGCTGAGATGCAGAACATCGTGGTGAAGATGAAGGATGAGCTGGAGCAGATTAAGGAACAGGTGCTGAATGCACTTTAAAAAAGTGAAGAGTGAAAAGTGAAAAGTGAAGAGTGAAGAGTGAAAAGTGAAGAATTCATTTTCTTTACTAATCATAAAGTTCAAAGTTCAATATTCAAAGTTCAAAGTTCAAAGTAAAATGAAGAACGGATTGTTAATATTCAGTGCCCCATCGGGCAGTGGCAAGAGTACCATCGTCAACTGGTTGATGCAGGAGCATCCAGAGTTGAAGATTGCCTTTTCCATCAGTTGCACCTCACGTGCTCCTCGTGGCACAGAGCAGAATGGTGTGGAATATTTCTTCCTCTCTCCAGAGGAGTTTAAGGCTAAGATAGATGCCGATGAGTTCTTGGAGTATGAGGAGGTATACCAAGACCGATTCTACGGCACATTGAAATCGCAGGTAGAGAACCAGCTGGCTGCTGGCGAATCTGTGATATTTGATGTCGACGTGAAGGGCGGTGTCAACATCAAGAAGTTCTATGGCGACCGTGCCTTGAGCATCTTCGTGCAGCCACCTTCGGTAGAGGAATTGCGCCGCCGCTTGAATGGTCGTGGCACTGATGCCCCTGAGGTCATCGAGCAGCGCCTCGCCAAGGCAAGCTATGAGCTGACCTTCGCTCCTCAGTTCGACCACGTCGTGGTCAATGACGACCTGGAGAAGGCAGAGCAAGAGGTTTACGAACTGGTACGCAAGTTCTTAAGTGAATAATGAAGAAGGTCGGAATATTCGGAGGGAGTTTCAACCCCATCCATACGGGACATATCGCCCTTGCCAAGAGCTTGTGTGAGAAGGCAGGACTGGATGAGGTGTGGTTCATGGTTTCGCCCATGAATCCCTTCAAGAAGGCTGCCACCGACTTGCTCAGCGACCAGCTGCGCCTGGAGATGGTGCAGCTAGCCATCGCTGACGAGCCACGGCTGAAGGCATGCGACTATGAGTTTCACCTGCCCAAGCCTTCCTACACCTGGCACACGCTGCAAGCCATGAGCCAAGACTATCCCGACATCGCCTTTACCTTATTAATAGGAGGCGACAACTGGGCGGCGTTCGACAAATGGTATCATCATGACGACATTCTTGCCCACTATCCCATAGTGGTCTATCCACGCCAAGGCTCAGCCATCGGCGAGGTACCAGCAGGGGTAACCATTGTGCAAACTCCGCTGCTCAACATCAGCAGCACCGAGATACGCCAGCGCATCGCCAAAGGCGAGAGCATCCAGGGCATGGTGCCAGAGAGCATCGAGCAGCTTGCCATCAAGAACTACCAGGCGATATTCAATCAATAAGTAACAACAACATCAATAGAAAGAAATGAGTTGGAAAGAAATCATCAAAAAGTGTCTTAGCGTGGCTTCCGCACCTATCCGTCGGAATGCCAACTTCTTCGTGTTCATGTATCTACTGGGCATGATTAGTTCCTTCGTGACGACACCTGTTAATGGAGCATTGTACGACAATCTGTTTCTCGAACTCTTTGTCGACCTCTATATCCTGTGTGCCATTCTCGCCCTGTTTCCGAGAAAAGTGCGCCTCTGCCTGCGTGCACTGCTATACATTATATTATATAGCACTGCGGCAGCCGACACTTATTGCTTTGTGAATTTCGGCTCCACGCTCAATCCTTCCATGTTGATGTTGGTGGGCGAGACCAACAGTTCGGAGGCTAGCAACTTCCTCTCAGCCCTCATCTCTGCCGAGGTCATCTTCAGCAGTGTGGGCTGGATATTGCTGTTGGCACTCATCCAGATGCTCATCGCCATCTTCCGTCGCCAGCTCATCAAGGTATACGTATTCCTCGTAACCTGCCTGGAGCTTGCCTCCATCAAGAAGCGCATCATGGCGATTCCTCGTATGACGGCAGCCATGCCAGCTAGCTTTGGCATTCTCTGCCTAGCACTGTTCATTGCCGGGCTTTGCACCTCTTGGCACAACAAGGCGGCGTTCCACAAGCTGATGACGGGCAAGACCATCGGCGAGGTGGAGCATACCTTGACGGAGAAAGACCATGCCGTGCTCTATCTGCCTATCTATCGACTCGACTTCAGCATCTACGCCAATCAATTGGCGGCACACCAGATTACCCAACTCATCCGTGCCGCCCACAGTGTCAAGGTGGATAGTTGCAGCTATCGTTCGCCTAACATCGTACTGATTATCGGCGAGAGCTTTGGTCGCCATCACTCCCAGCAGTATGGCTACTTCATGGAGACCACCCCACGCCAAGTGGCACTGGAGAAGACCCGCAAGCTCACCAAGTTTAGCGATGTGGTAACCTGCTGGAATCTCACCAGTTTCGTATTCAAGAACATGCTCTCCACCCATGTGGTGGGCGAGAAGGGAGAATGGTGCGACTATCCACTCTTCCCTGAGATATTCCGCAAGGCGGGCTACAACGTCACCTTCATCACCAACGAGTTCTTGCCACAAGCCAAGGAGGCTGTCTATGACTTCAGCGGCGGTTTCTTCCTCAACAACCCAGAGCTGAGCAAACTCCAGTTCGACCACCGCAACACCCAGCTCCACGACCTGGACGATGGGCTCTTGCAGGATTACGACGACAGCTTGAAGCAATACAGGACAGAGCACAATCTCACCATCTTCCACCTGATGGGACAGCACGTGAGCTACAACTTCCGCTATCGTGCCAACCAAGCCAAGTTCTGGGCTAGCAGCTATGAGGACAAGCGACCAGAGCTGAGCACCAAGCAGCGCAAGGTATTGAGCTATTACGACAATGCCACGCTCTACAACGACTCCATCGTGGCGCAGATAGTCAATAGATTCCGCAATGAGAATGCCATCGTCATCTATGTGCCCGACCATGGCGAGGAATGCTATGAGGAGAACCGAGGCTTCATCTGCCGCAACCATTCCGCCCAGATAGACTGGCCGCTGGCTCACTACGAGTTTGAGATACCTTTCTGGATCTACTGCTCACAGAAATACATCCGCACCCATCGCGACATCTATCGCCAGATACGTGCAGCCAAGGACAAGCGATATATGACCGATGCCCTGCCTCACCTCTTGTTATATCTGGCTGGCATCGAGACTCCTACCTATAGAGAGGAGTACAACATCCTGAGCCCGAAATATAATGAGATGCGTCCTCGCATTCTGAAGAACTCCGCCGATTACGACAAGCTCCGTGATGAGCATATCGCCAAAGAGAAAGCGAAGGAAGAAGCAAAGGAAGCACAAACAAAGAAGAATAAAAAGAAGAAAGGAAACAAGAAAAAATGAGAGAAAACACCCTATCCCGCCCTGCGTGCAATGCCCTGAGAGGCTTAGCCATCATCGGCATCTTCTTGCACAATTATTGCCACTGGCTCGGTCCCATCGTCAAGGAGAACGAGTATCAGTACTTCCAGCACAATGTAGACTGGCTATGGCAGGTATGGCAGCATCCAGATTTGAATCTGCCCATCCACTTGCTGTCATTCTTCGGTCATTACGGAGTGCCTGTATTCCTCTTCCTCAGTGCCTACGGCTTGGTGATGAAGTATGAGGCAGGTCCTCGTCTTGCCTCATCCAGCCAGCAGTTTAGCATCTCGGGCAAGAGCCTGCTTAATTGGCGAGAGCCGCTGCGCTTCATCCGTTATCATTACCTGAAGCTCTTCAAGATGATGATTGTGGGATTCGCCGCCTTCACCATGCTCGATTTCATCACGCCGGGGGCTCACCATTATGATGCCCTTGACATCGTGGCAATGCTGGGCATGTTTAATAATGTATTGCCCGATCCCGACCGCATCATTTGGCCAGGTCCTTATTGGTTCTTCGGTTTGATGTTGCAGCTCTACATCGTGTATCGTCTCTTCATCTACCGCCGCCATTGGGGATATACCGTTACGCTGATGGCGATATGCATAGCCATCCAGCTGGTGTTGGGATTCGACAATCCTGAGAGTGAGGCGATGAACCGCTACCGCTACAATTTCATGGGCGGTATGCTGCCATTCGGCCTCGGCATTCTCTATGCCCGCTATGGTGAGAAGGTATTGATGACTTTCCATTCTCCTGTAACCAATGTCTTCGGTTGCATCTTCTGCCTCTCGCTCATTTTCAGTCTCAGCGGCAGCATGTTGGGCTGGACCTTCGTGCCTTTCTTCATCTGCCTGCTGTGTGTCTTAGTAGCCGAGATACTAGAAAATACGCCGTGGCTCTCAGGCATCTACAAGGTATTGGCATGGATGGGCAGCATATCTGCCGCTCTCTTCATCATCCATCCAGGGGCTAGAAAGATATTCATCCCTATCAGCCGCCGTGGCGACATCTATGCCGGCTTATTGCTTTACATCATTGCCAGCATCTGCTTAGCTTGGCTCTTCACCCAACTAATGAAGAAAATTCCGAATCCGAAGTACTAAAACAGGAGGAAGATACTAACAATAAGGGGAGAAAGAACTAAGAATAGAGGGTGAAAGAACACGTTCCTCAAGTCGGCTGACTAGGCTCATCCAATCGGATGACGGGAGTCATCCAAACGTACGACTAGGCTCGTCCAAACGGATGACCCTAGTCAACCGACTTGAGGAATAGTATTTTCTCCCTCCTCACCCAGTATTTCTTGCGGATAGCCAACCGTATAGTTTGGTATTATTACAATTTCCAATAAGAAAATTAGGCTTTTTCTATCGTAATATCGTTTTTTTTGTGTACTTTTGCATCTAAGTATATAAATAAACCAGCAACATGTACAAGATAAAAGATATAGAACTGGCGAATATTAGCCGATTCAGAGGCGAGTTGATGGGGACGGCGATGCTCTTCATCATCCTCTTCCATGTGGCACTGCCAAGGGACGATATGTTCTACGGATTGCGCCGCATGGGCAATGTGGGCGTGGATATGTTTCTATTCCTCAGCGGCATCGGCTTGTGGTTTTCGTGGATGAAGACGCCCTCGGCTAGGCACTTCTTCATCCGCCGTTACCTGCGTATCTATCCTACGTGGCTCATCATCGCCTGCCTCTTCTATATCCCGCAGTTTCATGGCGGAAGCCTATGGAACTGGATCAATCTCTTCGGAGAAATCAGCATCAACTGGGGATTCTGGCTGCACGATGAGCTCAACTTCTGGTATATTCCTGCCACGATGATGCTCTATTGCTTTGCCCCAGCCTATATGGAACTCATCAAGCGGCACCCCATCTACCGTTGGTTGCCCGTGGTGATGATCATGTGGTGCATACTGGTGGAATATGTTACGCCGATACACCAAGCCGTGGGACATCTGGAGATATTCTGGAGCCGAGTGCCAATCTTCTTTATCGGCATCAACATGGGCGAGATGGTTAGGCAGAAGCAGACGCTCGATGGTGCCTCCATCTGGATGATGTGGCTGATGTTCCTGATGACGCTCCTGGCTAGTATCTTCCTGGAGCAGGAGAAGCACGGCATGTTTCCGCTCTTCCTGGAGCGCATGCTCTATATCCCGCTCACCATCACGAGCATCTTGCTCTTGAATCGCGTCTTCCGCCGCACGCCGCATTGGTTCAACCGGGGCTTTATGTTTGTGGGAGCCTTGAGCCTGGAGTGTTACCTCATCCACATCCATTTCGTGCTGCAATACATCGAGCGAGAGCATTGGGGCTATTGGCCCACCTTCTTCGTCTGCATCGCCATCACCCTACCATTGGCATGGCTCTTGAGCAAGATAGCAGGCTGGATATCCAAGGAATTATCTAAGATTATCAAATGACATCCAATATGAACGAGAATAAAATGAAAGATAGCAAGGGCTTCGGGGCTTTGATGCGCCTCATTCGCCCGAAACAATGGATCAAGAATGGATTCGTGTTCGTGCCATTATTCTTTGGCGGAGCCCTTTTCCATATCGATGCCTTGGTGGCAGGACTGGTAACATTCTTCGCCTTCAGCTTTGCGGCATCAAGCATCTATTGCTTCAACGACATCTTTGATGTGGAGGCTGACCGCCGTCACCCAGTGAAGTGCCATCGTCCGATAGCATCGGGAGCGGTGAGCATCAAGCAGGCTTACGCATTGATGCTCATCATGTTTGCTCTGTCCATGGGCATTTGCTGCCTGCTGGGGTCGCTGGAGACCATCGGCATCATCGCCTTCTACTGGCTTCTGAACCTGGGCTATTGCGCCAAACTGAAGCAGTATGCCATCATCGATGTATGCGTGGTGGCATTCGGATTTGTACTCCGCTTGCTGGCAGGAGGTGTGTCTACGCATATCATGCTGAGTAAATGGATTGTGCTGATGACCTTCCTCATCACGCTCTTCATGAGCTTTGCCAAGCGCCGAGACGATGTGGTGAGAATGGAGAAGACGGGCGAGGCTCCTCGCAAGAACACCATTCGCTACAATCTCACCTTCATCAACCAGGCTATCACTATCACAGCCTCGGTTACGCTGGTGTGCTACATCATGTATACCGTGAGCCCTGAGGTCATCGAGAATTTCCATACAGAGAATCTCTATCTGACGAGTGTATTCGTATTGGTGGGCCTGCTGCGCTACATCCAGATAGCCGTAGTGGATGAGCAGAGCGGTGACCCAACGAAGATTATCCTCCGCGACCGCATCACCCAGTTTATCGTGCTGGCTTGGTTGCTCTCATTCCTATTCCTCATTTACATCGTATAAGGTATGAAAAAACTATATTGTTTTGATTTCGACGGGACATTGACCACGAGCGATACTTTGCTCGAATTTATCAAATACGCCAAGGGCAATGGTCGCTTCTGGATGACATTCTTGATGTATAGCCCACTGTTGGTACTGATGAAACTCCATCTTTATCCCAACTGGAAGGCAAAGCAGAAGATCTTCGCTTATCTCTTTGCTGGTATGCGCATCGAGAAGTTTGATGCCCTGTGCCGTGAGTTTGCCGAGGAGAAGCAACATTTGCTCCGTCCGCAGGGCATTCAGAAAGTGCATGAGGCCATCAACGAAGGAGCTGAGGTATTCATCGTGAGTGCCAGCATTGACAACTGGGTGAGCCCCTTCTTCCAAGTGCGCGGTTTGGACGGCATTCAGGTATTGGGCACTCAGGTAGAAACCGAAGGCGGCATCTTGACCGGTCGTTTCAAGACCAAGAACTGCTATGGTGCAGAGAAGATAAACCGCATCTGCCAGGCTTTGCCGGACGCCCCAGAGCAATACGAAATAGAAGCTTATGGTGACAGCTGTGGCGACAAGGAGATGTTAGCCTTTGCGGGCAAGGGCCACTACAAGCCATTCAGAGATTAAGAACAAGATATGATGCAAAAACAAAGAAATACAGACCTCGACTTCATCAGAGCCGTACTCATCATGCTCATGATATTGATACATATCGTGAGTTTTGGCAATGCCTACCCCCATCTCAAGGCTGGCATCTTGTCGTTTATGATGCCTACCTTCCTGATAATCACGGGTTATCTGGTGAATATAGAGAAGTCTTGGAAGCAGATGGGCAAGTATCTGCTCTGTCTCGCCCTGCCCTACGTGATTATGGTGACGGGATATAGCATTCTGTCCTACTATATGCCCGTAAGGGATGGCATTACCGATCTATCCATCAGCCAAATATGCGAGAAGATCTTTGTTACTTCCATCGGTCCATATTGGTTTATCCAGACGATGATTATCTGCGGGGCACTCTATTATCTCAGCTTCAAATGCATCAGATGGGATGGTATGAGAATGGGTGGGCAAGAGCATTGCAAGCACAACAGCTTGGTAGCCTTTGCCCTCATGCTGGTACTGGTATCGCTCACTCCCGCCCTATCAACCACTGCTGCCGCATACTATTTCATCGGAGTGGTCATCCGGCAGAGCAAGGCGGAATTTAGCAAGATATTCCGTCCCTCCTATGTTGCCATTTGGCTATGGGCTCTCATATTGCTGAAAGAGGATAGGTATAACTGGGCATACATTGCCGTCATCTTCTCTTGCTGGTGCTGCATCTCCACGCTGATGTGGGTGCGCGGTACGTTATCAGTCTTCAAACTGGGCAAGATAGACTCCACCTTATTATATATAGGGCGCAATACGCTGCCCATCTATCTCTTTCACCCCATCTTCACGATGGCAGCCAAGTTCTATCATCCCCTCTTCGGTTGGGATTCATCGGAGATAGCATTTGCCCTCTTCACCGTGGTACTAGCCATTGTGGGCAGCATCGGTATCGCCAAACTGATGGAGATGACCCACACGGCAGTGATTTTCGGCAAAGAAAAGATATTGAGATAAAACTAAAGAAAAAGAAAGACAATGAACATCAAGCAAAAGATAAACAATATGGACGAAGCCAAGCGCCAGAAACTGGGCGAAGTGGTGAGATTCGGCATCGTGGGCGGACTAGCCACCGTGCTGCAATACGTCATCTATCTAGCCATGATGCCTGTATTGGCACACTTCATTCCGAAGATGGGCGACCACACCTTGGCTACCACCTCCAATACCATCGCCTATGTGGTGAGCTTCATCTTCAATTTCATCGCCAGCACCCGATATACCTTCAAGGTGAAGGCGAATGCCAAGCGCGGTGCGGGTTTCACGCTATCCCACGTGGTGAATTACTCCATGCAGACCCTCTGCCTCAATCTCATCGTAGGCTTGGGTATGCTGAAACAGTGGGCGATGATCCCCACACTCTGCATCTGCATCCCCATCAACTTCTTGCTTGTAAGGTTTTTCCTCAAAAAATAACATCACAGACAATGAAAAAGATATTCCATATATTCCAGATCAAGAAAGAGGAGAGATGGCTCGCCGCCTTCATCTTCTTGGTACTTGCCGTGCTCAATGGCTTGGTGATATGCCATTATTACGACCTTTTCACCCCTATCAGCGACCATTACTACGGCACATTCATCAAGAACTTCCACATCTCGGGCTTCGACCCACTCACCTATTATGTGCTGAGCAACTGGGAGACATCTTATAATGTATATCGCCACCCACTCTTGGCATTCTACATGTACATTCCATATCTGCTGAACATGGGATTGATGCAAATAACAGGCCTCAACTGCGCCCTCTTCATCGCCGTGGCAATGCAGCTGTTCTGCGCCTTCTACTCCTGCATCTTCATGTATCGCATCTTCCGAGAGGTCATCGAACTGAGCCAGTGGGCAGCCCACATCTTTACGCTTTTCTTCCTCAGCATCGGCTATGTGCTGGTAACGAGCATCGTACCCGACCACTTCATCATCTCGATGTTCCTGCTCATCCTTGCCCTCTACATCTCTGGGCGCAGAATGAAGAACCATCACCCCTTCAAGATATGGCAGAGCATCCTCTACTTCCTGCTCACTGCGGGCACCTCGCTCAATAACGGCTTGAAGATATTCTTCTCCGCCCTCTTCGTCAATGGCAAGGGTTTCTTCCGTCCTAAGCATCTGCTGCTTGCGGTCATCCTGCCTGCCGCCCTATTGTGGGGCTTCTGTAGATGGGAATACAAGACCTTCGTATGGCCTAAGGAGATGCAGAAGAAGGAGATGAGAGCCCAGAGGAAAGCCAAACTGCAAAAACAAAAGCAACTGCTAGCCCTCCATGATACAGCTCATCAAGCAAAAGACCAAGTAGCCAAGCCCGTCAAGAAAAAAGCCGTAAGAAAAGTGGGCCATCCATTCATGTCTGGCGAATTTATGGGTTGGACCGATGCTACCACACAGCGAGAAGCCAGCATCGTGGAGAATCTCTTTGGCGAAGGCATCCAGTTGCACCAAGACCATCTCTTGGAAGATGAATTGCGCCATCGCCCGATGATCGTGAAATATCGCCATTGGGAGAACTACGCCGTGGAGGCAATCATTGGCATCCTCTTCGTGCTGGGCATCATCATGGGCAGGAAGAGCAAGTTCCTTTGGCTCGTGATGTCTTACTTTGCGCTCGATATGCTGCTCCACATCGGCTTGGGCTTCGGCATCAACGAGGTATACATCATGACAGCCCACTGGATATACGCCGTGCCTATCGCCATCGCCTTCGTATGGAAGGGTACGCCGAGCCGAGGCAAGGGCTATGTAGCCCTGCTCATCTGGGTATTGGCACTCTATCTATTGGTATATAACGGCAACCTCATCTTCAAGTATCTAGCATGGCGCTTTATTAATTCTTAATTATCAAACGTGTCTGTCTCTTCCCAACCATTTATTAATCCTGCGGCGGATAGCCTTGGTGATAATCTTGAAGTTGCCATACTTCAGGTTGAGGATGAGTTCTTCCAGTGAGCGAGTCACCTTGATGCCAGGATGTCCCCAAGCATGATTCTTGTAGACTCGCTCCTTATATTCCACATTCTCTATGACATAACGAGGATGCTTCAGCGGGAAAGCCAACTCATGGCGACCCATCGTAAAGATACGGCGATAACCACGTGGGGTGGTCTTCATACTGCCAGAAAAATGGGTGGAGTCTTCTGAGAGACCGAGATTGTTGATGAGATTCTTCGTTGGCATGATGGCTAAGCCCGACTGCAACAGCATGAAAGCCCAAAAGATGCTCTCATAATACTCCTTGCCACTCTGCTGATGCTCTCGGCACATCCGCTCAAAATCGCTGCGATAGCCACGCTGCTTGCACAGACGGCGCAAAGTTTGCATCGCCTTCTTATCCTGCAAGAAGGCATAGTCGCCCTCCCACTTGTCTACCACTCTGCGCCAGGAAGCCCAGCCCCAGATGCTAAACACGGAGGTAAAGAAGTAGCTATCTTCGCAATCAGCCGACACCTCATCCTCATTAAAACCAGCTATCATGGCTATGCGCTCATCATGCTCATAGCGATCGAGCATCTCCTTACAGAAAGGGAAGAACGACTGCGATGGCACATCGTCATCCTCTAGAACGATGCACTTATCCACCATAGAGAAAGCCCACTTCTGAGATAGATATTCCGAAGGATCGCAACCTTGGTTTTTGGTCTGGTAAGCACGATGCACCTCACACTCCCAGTCGATGTTCTCATCACTGGCTATCTGTCGGCATGCCTCCACGCCCGGCATATCTCGCTCGCCACGAGGTCCATCCTGATAGAGGAACAATTTGGCAGGACGAGCCTTCTTCACCTCGTCGAACACCTTTTGGAAATGGTCGGGCCTATTGAAGAACAACATCAATACGGCAACATCTATCTTAGCTGACTGTTTCATATTTCTTTTTATATGTTGGAAAAGAATATTCCTATTTCTTGTTCAGAAGATAACGATAATTATATACTTGCATAAACGGATTGAGCACGGCACGCACCAGAGCCACAGGATCCTTCTCGTAGGTATAGAACATCACGTGGCGATACTTCACATACCATCTCACCAATCCCAAGAAAGCCCACAAGCCCAGCTTGCTCTCGCAGCGCATCAATCGGACGGCATCCTTGTAGATAGGCGCATCGCTCTGTATGCTCTCCAAGAATCCACCCCTCACACTGAAATGCTTAGCCATCAGCGGTTTTACTCGATGATAATTCTTGATGCCCCACCATACGATGTAGGCGCCATTGCCCATACCGCGCAGTCGCTTGGTATCCACATCCTTATAGGATGCCGCATCCACATGTCGGCGCTGCATGGTAATCACCCTATCCAGCAAGACGATGCTATCCAAAGCTGCTGCCGTTTGTCCCAAGATCACGTCATACCAAGTGTGGGTATAGATGGGGCGAGTCTCCAGATGGCTAGGCAGATGTTCCAAGAGTTCTCTGCGGAAGAGGGTGCAATGACCTGGCATCGAGGCATACATCATACGCACGATGTTGCAGTTGGGCTTGCGCTCGTCGTAGTGTACGTTCACTCGTTTGTCGCCCTCGTCATAGAAAGGTACGGAGCGGCCTACGCACATCATCTTGTCGCCGATGGCCTGGAGCATCACCTCTATCTTATCCAGTTTCCAGATGTCGTCTTGGTCGCTGATGGCAACATATTCGCCCTGCGCCTTGCGGATGGCACTGAAGAAATTGTTATTGATACCCTTGCCCAGTTCATTCTGCGTGATACGGATGATGGGGTATTGCTTGGCATACTGGCGAACGATGTCCATCGTATCATCCGTGGAACCATCGTCCTGAATGATGATTTCACAGGGCAGATACGTTTGCCGCACGATGGAGTCAAGCTGTTCCTTGATATATTTTCCACCATTATAGGTACACATCACCACCGATACCGTCTTCTTATCTTGCGTCATATATTATCTTTTTTCGGGCAAAGTTAGCAAAACTTTTCCTAAATCCAAAGCAATTTGCGCATTTTCCATCGTTTTAGGTTCACTTATACGGAATATTTTATTAATTTTGCACTCAAAATAAAGAAAGATGAAGAATATATTTAAGATTAAGAAAGAAGAAAGCATCCTCGCTATCGTCTCGATGCTGGTATTCTCAGCCCTGAATGCGGTGCTCATCCATTCCTATCCCGCCAGTTTCTTCAAGGCGGCAAAGGGTGGATTCTGGAGCATCTTCTATAAGCATTTCACGGTTTCGGGCTTCGATGCCTATTCCTATATTTTCCTCTCCAACGAGAAGATATATTACGAATTGTCACGCCATCCGCTCTTCAGCTGGCTCCTCTATCCGGGCAGTTGGCTCAATGAATGGCTCATGGGGTGGACGCACCGCAACTGCGCCACCTATATCATGGCGGTGATGCTCGTGGTGAGTGCCACCTACTCAGCGGTATTTTTCTATCGCATCTGCCGAGAGATCTGCTCGGCAAACAAGCTGGATGCCCATATTCTCACGGCATTCTTCTTCTCCTTTGCCAGCATCATGCTCACTACGATGGTGCCCGACCATTTCTGCTTCTCCATGCTTTGCCTCTTGGCGAGCATCTACATCGTGGGCTCCAACATGCAGCAAGGCAAGGCGTTGAAGGCATGGCAGACTAGCCTCCTCTTCCTTTGTACAGCAGGTATATCGCTGAGCAATAGTGTGAAGACGGGCATCATGGCACTCTTCAATAATGGCAAGAAGGTATTCCAACCTAAGTTCTTCGCCATCTCCTTCATCGTGCCT
Source organism: Candidatus Segatella intestinihominis (assembly GCA_900548535.1). Classification (GTDB taxonomy): domain Bacteria; phylum Bacteroidota; class Bacteroidia; order Bacteroidales; family Bacteroidaceae; genus Prevotella; species Prevotella intestinihominis. The sequence continues at coordinate 77,456 of URLG01000002.1, forward strand.
CTCATCATCATGGGCGGTTTCTTCTATTATCAGAATGAATATATCGTGAAGCCACAGCAGGAGAAGGGTAAGCAGATAGAGAAAAAGATGATGCCGAAACGACCAGACATCGCCCAAAAGAATAAGGTTCACGATGCCTGGATGGATGCCCACAGAGGCAAGTCGGTATCAGACATGCCTTTCCTGAGATGGACAGATGTGTCTACTCCTAGAGGAGAATCCATCGTAGAGAACCTCTTCGGCGAAGGCATTCAGTTGCATCAGAAGGACTTACTAAAAGACTTGAGCGTGTCTCGTCCTACCTTCATCCGATACGATTGGCCTATCAGTTATGTCTTCGAGGCAATGGTGATGTTGCTATTTGCATTGGGCATCTTCTATAGCCGCCACTCTCGCTTCTTCTGGATGGTGATGAGCTGTGTGGCTTTTGATATGTTCCTGCACTTAGGACTGGGGTTCGGGCTCAACGAGGTATACATCATGGCAGCCCACTGGATGTTTATCATCCCATTCAGCATGGCATTCGCCTTCAAGAATGCATCAGGCAAGATGGCAATGTCGATGAGAGTCATCACCCTCTTGCTCACCATCTACTTCTGGGCATATAATGGCACGCTCATCGTTACACACTTTCTTTAAGTTAGGAGTTTGGAGTTAGGAGTTAGGAGTTAGGAGTTTGAAGTTTGAAGTTTGGAGTTTATTAGAATTAAGAGTTTTAGAAAAATGGATTTTTACGAGAACATCAAAGAATATAGCAAGCAGCACCTCAGAACCTGCCAACTCAAGCAGTTGGCTATTCTGGAGGAGATAGACAAGATATGCAAGCGCCACCACATCGAGTATTGGCTCGATGGAGGCAGCCTGCTGGGAGCCGTGCGCCATGGCGGTTTTATCCCTTGGGATGATGACATTGACATCGGCATGAGCCTGGAAGACGAGAAGAGATTTGAGGAGATTGCCCCAAAGGAATTGCCAGCATGGCTCTTTCTTCAGACTCCCAAGACCGATCCTGGATCCAAGGAACCTATCACGAAGATACGTGACCGCAACTCGCTCTATATAGAGAATGGGGATGACTTCTCTCACCCTTACGTGAAGGGCATCTTTGTGGACATCTTCCCTTTTGTGGATTATCCCGACATCTCTCGCCGTTGGATCAAGACTTTGACTCGTGGCATCTCCAAGAGTTATTCCATCTTGCACCATCAACATACTTACTCGCTGCGCTCCTTCGCCGAGTTCTTCTATTTCGGGGGGAAATATTGTTTGTTTAGTGGTTTGTGGAAGATAGCAAATCTCTTTGGCAAGAAGACTCGCTATTCGGATGTTCCGATACTCAATGGTCGTGGCATCTCATTTGACAAGAAGGCAGTAAAGCCTTTGGGTACCATCCAGTTTGAGGGCAAGAAATTCCCTGCGCCTTGCAATCCGGATTCTTATCTCACCGACCTCTATGGCGACTATATGCAGATACCACCAGTAGAGAAGAGAGAGTTTCACTCCATCTTCATCCTGCCGGAGCTGGTCAAGAAATAACTGGGAGGACAAGTTTGTTACCTGCCCAATGAGGAGAAATGTTTTTGCGATAATTGACATTCTTGGTAATTGGGCAGGTAACAAACCTGCCCTCCCTGCATTATTTTCTTAAAGCTGTAATCGTGTGCTCTAGCCCTTCCTTCAATGAGAATAGAGGCTTCCAACCTAATCTTTCTAATTTCTTGGTAGCGAATATCGCCTTGGTAATCGGGGTGGTATTGCCCTGATTGGCATCATCGGGGATGTCGAATACTACCTTTCTGCCTGCTATCTCAGCCACTTGTTCTGCCAAGGTACGGATATTCACATTAGATTCCTCATTGGCTATGTTGTAGGCATTGCCATTCTCTCCCTTCAAGAGGATATAGAGAAGTGCCATTGCACAATCCACCACATACGTCCAAGAGCGGAAAGCCTCGCCCTTGCTCTTTAGCACGATGTCCTCACCACGGAGCACATTGCGGATAAACTGGGCATAAACTCGATTGTCACTCTCCGTGAAATACGGACCGTAAACATGACAAGGACGAGCAATGGATACCTCCAAGCCATACTGCTGGGCATAACATACGCACAAGGTTTCTGTGGCACGCTTGGCAGATGGATAACACGCCCTGACGGTGGTAGGATTGATGTAACCGCTATAATCTTCCGTAAACTCCCTGCCATCGCCCTCGCCGTATACTTCGCCAGAAGATACATACACCATCTTCTGCAAACCATGCGACAAGCCAAACTGCAAGAGATTGTCCACACCGAAGATATTCGACTTCATCACCCCCACAGGGTCTTGGCTATAAAGTTGAGGACAAGCACCGCCTGCTGCATCCACGATGTAATGGAACTGAATATCAGACTCTAACGGAGCCGTTACATCAAAGTGGATAAAGTGATAATGTGCATTGTCCACATACTGTGCAAAACGCTTGTTGGCACGCTCCACATTCCTGCCTGCGGCATATACGTGATAATCCATAGTAGCATCTGCCATCAAATGCTGCATCAGCACGTCTACTAAGCAACCACCAATCAATCCCGTAGCGCCCAGCACCAAGATATTCTTGCCAGAAAGCTCTTGCCAAGGCAAAGAAAAAGCCTCCGCAGCTCGCTTTACATCTTCTATATATGCGTTCATTTCGTATTCTATTACTTCAACCATTCATCCTTGGTAGTATGCTTCAGAGCCTTAAATAGCTCCACATCCTCCGTCTGAGTCAGCTTCAAGCCATTCTTCTCCGATCCCATCACCAAATGCTGTTCGGTTACTCCCAACTCTGCCATCAAGGTACATGAAGCCACGGTGCCATCAATGTCTTTGGCATCAGCCTTCTCATGTGTCTTGAGCAATGTGCCAAGGGGATAGGTATGCGGAGTCTGGGTTCGCACCAATCGCTCACGAGGTATCTCGATGTTCTCCACACAGTCGCCCACCTTCTGCATGATAGCCTCCTTGCATATCATGCCCGTGATGGCATAGCCATACTTCTTGCATTTCTCTATGTTCTCTGTGATGATACGCTCCGACACCAGTGGGCGCACACCATCATGCACCAAGATGATGTCATCCTCGTCGCATCCCGCATCTCGCAGTCCCCACAAGCCATTGCGAATGGAGTGCTGGTTGCTGTCTCCGCCCTCGAATATCCACTTCAACTTGGTGATATTAAACTGGTTGGCGTATGCCTGTAGCACCACTTCCCAACCCTTCAGACAAACCACGCAGATATTGTCTATCAGCGGATGATTCTGAAAAGCCTGCATCGTATAGATGATAACGGGCACATTGTCGATGGTCATAAACTGCTTGGGAATGTCCTGTCCCATGCGGTTACCCACACCTCCTGCTGTCAATAAAGCTATGTTCATAACTCTGTATCTTATTATTGTTCAACAAATTATCTTATTCATATCATGACTCTCGGCTGTATTGCGTATTGCGATAAGCAAATATCAGCGGATAGCAAAACGAGCGCACCTTGCCCATCAGTCCCTTCTGGTTCTTGCTATAGTATATCTTGTCACCATGCTTCAGGCAGAGATAACACAAGCAGAAGAGTGCCAAGAGGTTGCGATGCAACATGTAGCGAGCCATCTGATGCGCCAAGGCAAATCGTGGCTCCCTCGTGTTTCTATATATGTAGGTATAGAGCATCTTCCAGTTGGGCAACTTTTGCAATCTGCGATAGTTGGCGATACCGTAGAGATAAGGCTGATAGGTGGGATGAGCATCTATCTTCTTGCCAGCCTTGCGCATCTCCTCATGGCACGCCGAAGCCAAATTGGTACGATGCCAGTTGAGCGGTTCGTCCACCATCACGATGCCTCCATGCAGTTGAGCACAGATGGCAAGGCTCCAATCATACATCATCTTAGGCAACCAATACTCATCGGTCTGGATAAACTCTCTACGCAAGAGCATGGTATGGCCTGCAAAACCACAGAAGAGCAATGCCTCCAGCGAGTATTGGGGATTCACCAGATGGGTATGTTCCATATCAGCCCCTCGCAGATGAGTGGAGAAGCAGATATCATGATTGCCGATGGCTGCCACTTGCTTCTCTATCTTGGTGGGAAACCACACATCGTCTTGGTCGCTGAAAGCCACGAAATCGCCCGTTGCCTTCATAGCAGCCGACTTAAAGTTGGCATTGAATCCCAGATTGTGCTCATTCCTGGAGAAATGCACAATCGGATATTTCTCTTGATACGCCTGACAGATGGCGATGGTATCATCCGTAGAACCATCGTCCTGAATGATGATTTCCTTCAGGGGATAGGTCTGGGCAAGAATGGAATCCAATTGCTCGCGGATGTATTTAGCGCCATTATAAGTTCCCATGATAATGGAGACGGTCTTTTCTGTATTCATCATTTTCCCAATTTACGTTTCACAAAACCCATACATTCCTTCAATATCGCTGCTCCTGCCACTCTCATCACCAGATAATAAAGCACCACTGCCATGGCAATGCGACAGAGCAAAAGCAACACCAAGTTACGGATACTCATGGTGGCAAGATAAGTAGCTACCATCACGCCTAGGGCAGAAAGTGCAAATGGCAGGATGTCTTTTAAGAACATCCACACTCGATAGCCAATGAGACGATTGACAAAATGTTGCCATACGAAGAGCCATATCAGGTTGAGCCCCACATAGACAATGACCATATTGCGGATGCCCCAATGCCAGATGAGTGCCATTGTGACGATTTGCACGATACCCAAAGAGAAAGTAACCCAGAAGAAGGTGCCACTCTTGCCATTGCTCACGATCAAGCTAGACATCAACTGGCACATCGGTATCACCGCACCGCTAATGCAAAGAATCTGCAAGAGTTCGGCACTAGCCAACCACTTGTCGGTGATGGCAAGCACGATAAATTCACGAGCCACCATGCCAAAGCCAAACATCAGGGGGAAGGAGATGAACGCCGTGAAGCGAATCAACTTGCGCAATGCCTCCAACTGGCGGTCCTTCTGCTCTCTAAGACTCACCAATACAGGCTGCGCCACCGAGTCGATCATACCTTGTATCACATAATAAGCCTTGAAGTTCCACTGCGAAGCTTGGTTGTAATTACCCGTATCATGCGCCGTAAAGTAGTGACCCAGCAAGATATTGAGCACATTATTATTAATATGTGTAGTGATGGTGGTGGCAAGCAACTTGCAACTGAATCGGAACATACGTTTCACTGGCTCGAAATCAAATCGAAGGCTTGGTCTCCAAGGCGAATAATACCAAAACAAGAGGGTATTCACGATATTGTACACCAAGGTCTGTGTGGCTAACGCCCAATAAGCAAAGCCCGCAAAAGCCATCGCCACACCCACGATGCTGGATGACAAAGTAGCTATGATACTAGCCTGCGCCTTCTGCTTCACCATCATATTCTTGAAGAGGTAAGCCGACTGGGCTGTGCAAAGACTCGATACCAACACCGAGAGGAAGGCATAGCGGCAAAGCGGTATCAGGGCTGGCGTATGATAATAATCAGCTATCCAAGGGGCAGAGACAAAGAGCACGACATAGAGGAAACTGCCCACGGTGATGTTAAACCAAAACACAGAGTTGTAGTCATTGTCCGTTGGTTCCTTCAGATTGGTAATAGCCGTGATAAAGCCAGAATTTTGCAAAGCATTGGCTATCAAAGAGAAAACGGTTATCATGGCTATCATGCCATAATCGCTAGGACTCAACAGTCGTCCCAGCACAATACCAAACAAGAGACCGATGAGTTGCATCGCTCCATTGTTCATGGCTCCCCAAAAGAGCCCCTTTGCCGTTTTTTCCTTTAATGATTCTGCCATTCTACTTTGTTCTGATTACTAATAAAAGCATAAAACACTGCAAAGATACAACAAAAATATAAGAACAGCGTGTTTTTCTTGAAAAAATAACAAAAGAAAAGGTGCTTGTCATCCCGACAAGCACCTTTCTAGATGATAAAATACCCAATCAGTGACCTATAAAATCACCTGATTCTATCTAAAATACCTATTAAATACTGAAAATACTATCTTTTAGACCTTAAATCAACCAAATACCAATTTACTAAAATATAACACTAAAACTTAAATCAAATTATCTATAAAAAAATCAATCCTGTTTGTATATGCAATCCTTAAGCGTAAGCAAGTTCCTGAGAACCTGATACTTCCATTTCAAACATCTTATACCCCAACTCATCGCCATTGGTGCAATCAGCACCCATAGCATGGCAACGACGTGCGTCCTTGCTACTATTGGCATCTACACAGATCAAGTAACGAGCACCCAAAGCCTTGCGAGCTGCTGGGATATTGGTCTCATTGCTCAAATGTACGCCATTAGCCTTCACCTGCTTTACCAAGTGAACATGATCCTCTATAATAAGGTATGCGTGATATTCATCACACAACTCCTTAATAGAAGAAGCTACATTGACAAACTCTGCGTCAGATGTCTCTGACAAGCGAAGTTGTATCCATTGGCAACCGTTCTTAAGAGCGATCTTTACATTTTCTGTATATTTTGCCATATCTGCTGAAGTTGTATTTACCTGTATCATAAGTCTACAATTTTAATCTATTCGTTGTTTTCTGGGTGCAAAATTAGAGGAAATATTACACGTATAGGGGTAAATATTCACTTTTAGGGTGGTAAATTTCGTTATTATCCGCATTTTCAACGACCAAAAAGACTTCGGTTTCATAATTTACTCCGAGACGATTGTTTCACTTTCAATTGGAAACTGCCAGAAAGAAAGAAAAACCAACAAAATAGCATAACTTCCTAATTAACAGCATTGTTCACATAGTCTCATTTGAGGAATGAAACAGTTTCTTTCCTACGAATTTTCGTTCATTATGCGGTAAAACGAGAAAAAAATCGTCCAATTTTTCCCTTTTTACAAGGAAAAAGAAAAAATAATATTTTTTCTACCAAAACAAGATTTCGCCACCTATTTTTCCCTTAAACAGAGTCTATAATTTACTAAATATTGTAAAGAATCAAAGCATTTCAGTCGCTTTTTCGTATCTTTGCAATTGAAATTAAATGAAAATAAGACAATGGCAAACATTTTGATTGTAGAGGACGACATCACATTCGGACTGATGATACAAACTTGGCTCAAGAAAAAGGGATTCCAAGTAGAGAAAGTAACATCTGTCAATGCCGCAAGCAAATTTCTTGATGAACATCCTAATATAAATCTTATTCTCTCCGATCTCCGCCTGCCCGACTATGACGGACTGGTACTCTTGGAAAGAATCAACCAGCAACATCTCTGCATACCATTCATCGTGATGACAAGCTATGCAGAGGTGCAAAACGCTGTGCTTGCCATGAAATCAGGAGCCACCGACTATGTGGCAAAGCCTTTCCATCCAGAAATTCTGCTAGAAAAGATTCAGGAAGCCTTGGCTAATCATACAAGCGAACTAACCTCATCAGCTGAGCAGAAAGCTGAAAGTTCAAAAGATAAGCCAGAAGATACGGCTACACCTAAATATATAGAAGGAGAAAGCAACGTATCCAAACAACTATATAGTTATGTTTCGCTCGTGGCTCCCACCCCAATGTCGGTACTGATACTGGGAGACAGTGGTACGGGCAAAGAATACGTAGCCCGAAGAATACACGAACTAAGCCCAAGAAAAGACAAGCCATTCTTTGCACTCGACTGTGGAGCCATACCTAAAGACGTGGCGGCATCGGAATTTTTCGGCTATAAGAAAGGAGCTTTTACGGGCGCAGAACAAGATAAGAAGGGCGCCTTCGAGATGGCTAATGGCGGCACTTTGTTTCTTGATGAGATGGGCAACTTGAACTATGAGGTACAAGTACAACTGCTCCGTGCCTTGCAGGAAAGAAAGATTCGCCCACTGGGTAGCGCCCAAGAGATAGGCATTGATATCCGACTGGTATGCGCCACCAATGAAAACCTGCAAAAGAGCGTAGCAGAAGGCGAGTTTAGGGAAGATCTCTATCATCGCATCAATGAATTTACCATCTTCATGCCTAAGCTCAAGGACAGAGGTGCCGACATCTTCCTCTTTGCCAACCTATTTATCAAGCATGCCAACGAAGAGCTCAACAGAAATGTACTGGGGCTCGATGCCAAGGCGTCAGAGCGAATAGCCTCCTACGACTGGCCAGGCAATCTGCGAGAACTCAACAATGTGATGAAGCGTGCCACCCTGCTCACCAAAGGGAAATACATCGGCATCAACGAACTGAACCAAGTAATGGGACACATGGAAGCACCAAGCAACATGGCACTTCACAACGAGCAAGACGAACAAGCCAGCATTGCAGCAGCTCTCAGAGCTACCCATGGCAACAAGAGCAAAGCAGCCCAACTACTGGGCGTAGATCGCAAAACGCTCTACAATAAAATGAAGAAATACGAGATGTAAGGCTGCAATTGGCATGCCTTCCCCAATACTGTGTAGAACTAATTCCCCAACTTTTTGGGGAATTATTCCACACTCTTTCCACACTTTCCACACATACACATTTTTGGCATACACTATGTCATGAGCTTATAATCAAGCGATTACAACTTTTCACACGTTTTTGGCACACCCATTGTCTTACTATTTAGCGAACTCAGTCAATGACATGAGATTCGGTTAGATAGTAAAAAATATTTTATTCACAAATTTAAAAATAACAAGATTATGAAAAAGTTAGTTTTTGCAGTTATCGCAGCAGTAGCAATGGTTTCAGTTAGCAACGTATTCGCAGCTAACAAGATGGTAAACATGACAACAGCAGAGCCTGTAGACTCAGTAGCTCCAGCAGACAGCACAGTATCTACAGACTCTACTCTCAGTATGGAAGAGGCTCCTGTAGCCGACTCTACATCAGTTAATCCAACTGCTACAGCAGAGTAAATCATCTACAAGAAAACAGTAAAAAACGCGTCGCTTTGAAATACCAGCCTTCTATCAAACGAGGGCTGGTATTTTCATTTTCCACCCTATGCGCTCCTTATTTCCATTATTTTTTTGTAATTTTGCAGCCGTAAGCATCCTATATATATAATAAGGTATAAAGAAGTAAACGAATAAGATATATGGCAAAGAATAATCTTCCTCTCAAAGTGGCACTCGGCTATGCAGCGGTAGTCGTGGTACTCGTTGCTGCCATCTGGCTGGTGTACATCAACACCCAGAGCATCCTCACCATCAACCAAGCCTCTCAAGAATATATCCAAAAACGAGAGAAAGCCGACAGCACGATGACCGCCTTGCTGAAGGAAGAGCAAAACAGCCTACATGGACTCTCTGATGTGCTCAATGAGAAAGATCCCAAAAGCTACCTGAAGCAGAAGATGAACGAACTAAACAATGGCAAAGACTCGGTAGTGGTGCATCAGAAAGTAGCAAAAACGCATGAGGCACAGAGCACTACAGTGGAAATCACCAAGTCGAAGAGGGGATTTTTCCGTCGCCTAGCCGATGCCTTCAAGAAAGAGCATGCCGAAACCCTGAGCGTTCATCGCGACAGCAATCACGCTGTTATAGATACCATCACCCCTGTCAATGTAGCAGAAAACGTTGCGGATATTCTGGAGCAGATAGACAAGAAAGAGAAATCAGCGCACCAAGATAAAGCGCAAGCCGTTTCGCGAGAGATGAGGGATCTACAGATAGCCAACGCCCAGCTAGCCCTGCGCTCCGCCCAGCAACTCAACGACATTCACCAGCGAGAAAGAAGCGAGATGCAAAAGTCTATCCACCAGGCTATGCAAGCCCGCCAGCATCTCTTATGGCAGATAGAATTGCTAGCCATCATCGCCATCGTAGCCGTCCTCATCCTCTTCACTTACATCTGGCAAGACAGCAAGAAAGAACGACTCTATCGAGAGAACTTGGAAAAAGCCAACGAAGAAATCAAGGCTGCCAACGAAGAGATACAGAGAGTGATGAAGCAGAGAGAACGACTGCTCCTGACCATCACCCACGACATCAAAGCCCCAGCTGCTTCCATCTCAGGCTTCATCGATCTGCTCAAGGAAGATGTGAAAGGCGAAAGAGCCATCCAATGCCTCAACAACATGAAGCATTCCGCCACCCATCTCTCCCAACTCGTGGCCTCACTCCTAGACTATCACCAGTTAGAAAACAAGCAGATACAGATACATTCCGAACGCTTCAGCCCTGCCCATCTGATCCAGCAGAGCGTAGAAGAATTTAGCCTGCAAGCCCACCAAAAGGGGCTGACTATAAATTGTCACATAACAGATCATACTCCTGATAGAGAGACATTCTATCTAGGAGATGCTTTCCGTATCCACCAGATTATTAACAACTTGCTCAGCAATGCCATCAAATATACAGACCACGGCAGCATTCTGGTAACAGCATCTTGGAATAACCAGCTCACTCTCAGCGTAGCAGATACAGGCAAGGGAATGACTGCAGAAGAAACACAGAAAATATTCCAAGCATTCACTCGTCTGAAGAGTGCGCAAGGCATAGAGGGCACAGGCTTGGGACTCTCCATCACACATGAGCTGATAAGCCTGCTGGGTGGCAATATCCAAGTGGAATCAGTAGTGGGGAAAGGTTCTAAATTTACAGTTATCCTGCCTATCAAGAAGGCAGCCGATACTGACAAGAAACCCAAAAAAGGAGCTCAACTTCAGCCCAAAGACATGAGCGAGAAAGAGAATAAGCCATTGAGCTTCAGAAACAAAAAGCTACTCATCCTTGATGACGACAAACTGCAATTACAACTTTTGCAAGAGATGCTTCACCGAATAATAGGCGATACCTGGCAGGTATTCGTTTGCCTCCACGTGTCCGAAGCCCTCACCCTGCTCCATGATGAGCAGCCATCGCTGATGCTGCTAGACATCGAGATGCCCGAAATGAACGGCATGGACTTCATCCGCCACATCAACCACTCCCAGATGAAGGTTGTGGCGATGACAGCCCACGACTCCAGCATCCTAGAAGAGCTCCAGAAAGCAGGCTTCGACAATTGCCTCTTCAAGCCATTCCGCATAGAAAAGCTACAAGAGATATTGGGAGTTAGCAAAGCTATCAATCAGCAAGTCCCTGAGAACAAGAGCAAAGCGAAGCAATCTCTCTTTGCCCCGTTCCTCGCCTTTGCCGGCGACGACCCAGAGGCAGAAGCCGAACTCATACAGACGGTGAAGGAAGAAATGAGCCATTATGAGTCTACACTGAAAACAGCCTTAACCGCTCCATCGCTCAACACCTCAGCCATAGGCATGGCAGCCCACAAGCTTCTCCCCATCGCCACGATGCTCCAACTAGACTGCCTGGAGCCACTGCAAGCCTTGGCTCCCGAGCATATCCAGGAATTAGAAGAAAAAACCATCAGAGAATATACTCTGATGGTTATCAACTGTTTAGAGAATCTTAGAAGTTCACACCCACATTGAGCATCAAGGCTCCATTATGAGAGGTATCAAAGGTATCGTGACAGATATTGGCAAGACCGATGTCATAGGTCAGGTCGGCATAAAACATATCATACCCGATGCCGCATCCCAGTCGAAGTCCAGCGTCTGTGCGTCGGAAATTGCTGTCAGAGAAAGAGTTTTGCGCCTCACGGTCCTCAAAATTTTTGATCTTGCCGCCCACTCCCACAGCAAAATATCCTCCCACCATAGGTTGGATAGAGAAGTGAGGGGCCACATGATATTGATACTTCAACACCAGCGGTATCTCCAGGTAGTTGAGATCATAAGTCATCTTCTTACCTGTGGAGAGTTTTTTCTTGCCACCCTTTTCAGTATATGAGAGTCCTGTTTCCAGATAGAGAGGTTGCTGGTCGGTGAGCGAGATGCCAGCCACTACGCCCACATTGAGTCCCGCCTGCCATTTACCGCCATCCAGTCTGGAGTCGTCCGAGTTCACATAGGAGAATGCAGGTCCGATACGGAATCCGAAGTAGTTGTCATTTCTACTAAATCCCCTATCTCCATTCCATCCATTTCGCTTATTGTAGTCCAGATGTCCGGTACGCTGGTTGTAATATCTGCTGTCCTTATAGTTTTGAGCCGAAGTAGGCAGAGTAGCTATGAGCAGTGCCACCAAACCAAAAATCACTTTTTTCATAATCGTCATTCTTTAAGCATTACTAATTGTCATTTTACTAATCTCGCGTCGCTTCCTAGCGATTTCATGCTGCAAAAATATAAAGAATCTCCGAGATAGCAAAGTGGAAAATCCCTATAAAGTGATGGGGAAAATCATATTGTATTTCTATTTATACATATTATTTTATCCCTAAACATTTTGCGGATTTCGGCAAAAATGGGTAAAAAGAAATTGCGGATTTCGGCAAGTTTGCGTAAATTGCTATCACGAGGGCTATAGCATAAGTAATGTAACTAACTGTAAATCTTTATTTTAAATACGCTCATCTGCAAAATCCCCAATTTTATCCTTTATTAACACGCTCAAGTGCTTGAAGCATTTGCCACCAACAAAGGCGGTAAGTTGCTACATTTGAAATGTATGGGGTATAACTCTAGAATATTTGAGTTCTTTAGGTTATCAAAATTCTTGATAACCCCTTGTAGCTCGCTATTAGAAAGAAAACGCCCACGAAAACACTGGTTTCCGCGGGCAAACATTTCTTTAATATGTTGTATCCAGAGCTGCCGTATCTACAGCTTCCTCATCAGCAAAGTCATTGTTGAGATAACCATAAGAGGAGTCATCAGAAGCGCCTTCCTCTTCAACATCTTTATACTTATCTATATCAATATCCTTAACTGGTTTCAAATCTCCCCAATATGCACTTACTTTATCTTTTTCCATATAAACAAGTGCTCTAAGCCCATTATTAAGTGTAAGAACAACAGCCCCATTGTTTTCTTTGGCTACCTTTCCAAATTTCTTAAAATGCTCACTGAGAGACTTGAATAATGTACGCAATTTACCATGCATTCTTCCACCATTACCAATTATCAACGCAAACATACTTGGAGTAACTTTATTCCAAACATAACCCGTAGGAATCTTGTCGTCATGATACCAATAGTAGTCACCAAATGTGTAATCAATAACCCTCTTAGTACGGTAAGTCTGTCTACTCAATTTGCCAGTAAAGTCTACAAATACATTTCCACGAATGCCCTCCACATCCTTATATAATTGAACATTATCCTTGAAATCATACCAATAAGGGCTTCCTTCCTTATGGTTTTTATCACCAACTGCCCAACCAAGCTCAACCTCCATATTTACAACTTGTTGTGGAGTTGATTTAAATGTCAAGCCTATCAATCCATTCTGAGAGATGCCAAACCCAGCAATAAGTTTACCTATATCCACATAGTCACTCTCGATGAAATCTTCACCCTCGTAAGTACTGATTTCAGTAATATCAGGAAGTCCGTCCAACTGATTTCCTTGCTTATCAATGATTGAGTATATCTTATCATTTGGCTTTACCAATGCATGCTTGACATCAAACATAGAGAACAGAGTTGCCTTTACATAGGTATCGTTACCTATTTGATTATCCTTTTCATCGATGTATTTGTATTCATAGGAATCGCCATTCTTTACTACAGCAACCAAGGTATTGTCAACATCATAGTAAAGTTGTTCATATTTAGCACGAATCAAGGTTTCACCCTTAATATTCATCAACCCCCAACCATCACCATTATTATAAGTAAAGACATCACCTTGGATAGAGCCGATGTTCTTCAGCTTTTCTGATGGCTTTACAATAGTTTCACCTTTATCATTGATGATTCCCCATGCCTTCTTGCCATCCTTCTTCACACAGACCGCAAGTTTACCATCTACGAATTGCTGACCAAAGTCCTCATACTTATCTCCTGAGAATTCAAATAGGGTCTTTCCATTTGTATCCAATACAGAAAATTTCACCTTATCTTTCTTTTCTTTTTGAATATCTTTCCTATACAGGTCTTTGATCGCAATAAATTTTCCATCGCCACAAGAACTCATATAGCAATACTCTGGTTTTATGACACAATCACCATTTTGATTGATTGCACCAACCAATGAATCAGAAGTCAAAAAGATTGCATATCCTCCATCGAAAGCATTTACACCTTCCACTATCTTACCTTCGATTTTATCCAATAGCTTAACTATTTTACCTTCTGTATCTATAATAGAAACCGGCTGATTCTTAACTGCAACCAGAGCTCTTCCATTACGGAATCCAGAAGTATGAGCATAATCAGCCCCTATCTTCTTTGGCTTCTCGGTAGCATCATACATCTCCCATGTCCCCTCCTTGGTACGCACAAAAAATCTTCCATCCCGCACCACTGTAGGTTTGTTCTTAAACTCTTCTTTGAATAGCACCTTGCCATCCATTGAAATCATTCCCCACTGACCATCTTTGGTCTCTTGAAAAGGAATGTACTCAACATTGCCATTCTCCGTCTTTGTACAAGAGAACAGCATCATGGTTAGCATCGCTAACATGCTAAGAAATAAATGTCTCTGGTTCATAATCATTATGCTTTAAACGTTAAAAATCTCCAGGGCCATAAAGTCCAAAGTTTGGATCTTTTTCTGGCTGCCAAGTACGAACCTTGATGAGAGGTTGCTTGGGATTGTTGATGTCGACTATCAAGAAGAGATAACCCTTATCACCATAATTGGTGGAGTAATAATCTTGAGAGATTTGGATGGCATACATCTCACCACCCTTGCCCAACTTAATAACATCATTATTAGCAAAGCGAATGTTAACAAACTCATTGCTAGCAAAGCACATCGCCAAGTTTCGGATATACTCATCCTTGGTCTGACGATTATACTTGATAATCTTATTATTTTCTATCTTTGCCACACCTTCTCTATTCTTGGTCATCACAGACTTCTTATCTACCTTAGCAGTGATGATGACTGCATCATCATCAAAGATAGTCTTGATATAGTCGAGACGCTTAAGGGCATAGGCAGTCTTATAGTTTTCCAAGAAATCCATGATCGCCTTACGAGCCGTTTCTGCCCACACGCCCTTACCTAAGATATCGGTTTCAGCCTGCTGACCCAAGCCGAAAGAGATGTTGTCTATCTTCTTGTTTTCATCAAATGTGAAGACAATATCCTCCACAAAAGCTTTTCTTACTCCATTCTTGAAGGAGAAAGACATCTGCAATCCTCTGCCTACCACGTAACCTCCATCTTGGTAGATATTGATTGTTGGCGTACCTATAACACGAGCTGAGCCATACTTAATGAGGCGATTATATATATCCAAGCCATCTGCCGTAAACTTATCATTTACGCTATCATACTTTCTCGATTTGATGGCGTCAATGACGCTTTGGATCACTTGATAATAATCATCTGCACCAGCTATAGGTTTCTGCAAGATACTAGCCAACTTCACAGAACGCTGCTGTTGCATGCTTGATGCCACATCTGTTTCCACCACTTTATTTGCCTTCACATTGACATAGGCATTCTTCAGTGGAATAGACTTCACTGTATTCATCACGCTTTCCAGCTCCCTGTCAATATGTGCCTGTCCTCTATATTCAAACTCATATTTCAGTTGGTACTGCTTATTACTGAAATTGCTAGGCAGCTCCAAGATACCAACACCATCCTTGGCACTATAGATGCTACTCCAATCCCTGCCATCGAAATAGGTATAATCAACAGAAGCAACTGGCATACCTTTGTATGTAAAACGCAGTTCCACATCACTGCCATCATTCTTGGCATAAGAAGCCTTCAGATTTTCAAAGATATTATTCATCTGCTCTGGTATCCAAACAGCTAGTACATGCTGCTTGCCATCTTCGTCTTCGTAAGTCATCTCATTAGGATTCTGCAAAGACTTCAAGAGCAAGTTTGCCCAATAATAGCAACGCAAAGCATTGTCTATCTTCAATGCCTGCTCTGCCTTAACAGCAGTCTCTACCAAATCCGTAATCTTGAGTTTTCTGGACTCAAAAATCTTTTGAATTTCAGAGCGTTTAATCCATCGACCAACATGGGCGTTTGGCTCATTTTTGAGCACGATACGCTCCGTGTTGGTCAATGTAGCTTGAGAATATGTCTGTATACTTGACTGAAAGTCGGAATTAGAATCCAGTTTGTCGCCCTTCACGGTTTCACGCTCCGTTTGATTCGTTACACTAGAAACATTCATAGAGATTTTACTGATCAAATCGGCAAGAGCCTGCTTGTCAGCCTCACTCAATGTATTGCCCCAACCTTCGCCATAGAGATAGATTTTACTAGCCTTCACATCATCCCAGCTTTGTGCATGGATGGTGAGTGCCGACAGCAAAAATACTATAGTCCAAATATACTTCATTTCTCGTCTATACAATATTAAATCGTTAAATTTATACTTTTCGAATTATTCTTTATCAAATCCTTCTTTCACGAATTCGCTTACCTTGCTAGCATACTTCTGCGCAGCCTCGCTCTCCTTGAAAGCATTTTCCATAGAACGGATTCTAGCTCTTGTGGCAGCATCTTCATCTACAATAAAGTAAACCTGCATGGCAAAAGTTCCATCACCATTATCCTTGATCACAGAATATGATTCCTGCAACTCGCCCTTGATTTCCTTCTCTACTGTAGTTTCGTATGCAGCATAGAAGTGGTCGAACTCACCAGCCACATTTTCCGCCATGCTTGCCATATCCGAAACGATACGACCACGTACATGTGAACCTGCTTCGCGAGCATAGGTGTTACAAGCATTATTGATGGCAGTCTGCTTACCCACATTCTTAGACTTGAATTTAGAAGCCTCGCCCATCACCTCACGACCTCTCTCGCCGAGTTTGCCGAGTTTGTCATAGTGTGTAAGGAGAGCCACCTCTATGGAACGGCTGCTGCCATAGAGCTTCCAGCCTTCCTTATTCAAGGCCTTAATACGATTCTTATACTCTTTCTTCAGCTCCTTTTCAAGAGCCTTGTTGTTCTGAGCAATGGCAGATGGCATAATCAATGCCATCGCCATTAATAACATAATAATTCTTTTCATATTTGAAACTTGTTTATTAATTCAATGTAAGGGCAAGACGAAGACCAACACCTGGATCTACAAAGTCATTATCAACCTGTTTGTAAGATGAGCTTGTTTTTTCCACAGCACTAGCTTCAGATTTGTAAGAGCCTCCGCAATAATAATAACTATGATACCAGCTTGTAGAATGTATCGTAGAAGTAAACTCTGCCACATTTCCACTCATATCATAAAAACCCAATTCATTTGGCTGCTTTTGTTTTACATTCTGAACTGTAGATGTATTTCCACTATACCATGCTACATCATCAAGCGTATTTCCGCCACAATATGTATAATTTAATGATTTAGCACCACCTCTTGCCGCATATAACCATTCACTTCTTGTCGGAAAGCGAAATGGCAAAGAAGTTTGAGTAGCCAATTTTAAAACAAAAGACTTAAACGTCTCATAATATACGTTTGCAATTGGTTTATTAGGAGTTGTTGTTACACCATCCATAACCGCATAATACAATCCCTCAGTAACTTCTGTTTCACCAAGCAAATAAAAACCTTTACCATCACTATTTACAACAGGAAGCATCTTGAAACTAACACCATTTACTGCAAAGTTTAAGCCTGTTGCCCAGCCATTATGACTACCCTCTGTTGGTACATCTAGGTAGCCACTCTCTCCCGTCTGGTACATTGTAGAAGGACAAGCCATTGTATATGCCTCACTACCATTTGCTACTAAGCCCAAAGATGGAGACTCAGCATCTGTGAAATAACCATATATATAAGGTGTATAACCAGATGTTTTATCTATTGTTGTATTTACTGCTGCAGCAGAAGTTGAGAACAAGTTTGTTGAAGGGTCATAGTTAGCATAATAAGTAATACCAGTCAATGCAAGGGCAGTACCTTTAATACCAGTAAATCTCATTCTACCTGTCTTCGGCTTCAAGTTTGCTCTAACAGTAAGGTTCTCGCCATCATAAACATAGGTACCATTGGCATCCTCATAGATAGCACTATTAGCACTCAACTGCACTACTTCTCCATTACCTGCTGTTGTATTATCGAAATAATATGCTTGGCAAGTAGCACTTGCATCTGTAGCTAAAATTCCATAATAGCTAACAGTCCAAGCACCAGTAGCCTCACTATATGTGGCATTACCAGAGACCAATTTGTCGCCATTAGAGAACTGCAAGTAAAGTTTGGCACCATCAGCCCAGCTCACACTTGTTTCACCAGCTGCTCTACTCTGTCCCTTTGCATCATATTGCTCGCATCCACCCACCAATTTCATGGTAATGGTATGCAGACCATCCTTGTCTGCCTGAGTCTTTGAACTCAAGTCGTCACTAGATGAACATGCTGTAAATGCTGTGAGGGCACTCGCCATAACGAATGCTACACTCAATAAATTTCTTAACATTTTCATATCCGTATCTTTTTTATTGTTTATTCCAATTGTTATCTGTTGTAAATTCTGTTCCTGTTATTGCATTGTTGCTGCCTGGCTTTTTATTCCAATTGCTATCATTTCCATATCCTGTAAACTCAAAGGTTGTTGATAGATTTGGATTCACATTCCAAGACTTATCTCCTGAGAATCCTATCACTGTGATGGTAGCATTATGACCTTCTGAGAGATTCCAATTCTTATCAGAAGTGAAGTCTCCCTTGGTAAATGTCACACCGTTCTCCACCTGCATTACAGGAAGCACTACCTTCAGCTCTCCCTCTACCAAGTCCGTAACCTCTATCGTTATAGAACCTGTACGCTCAGAATTTGTTTTGTTTTCGGTAGCCGTCACAGTGAAAGTATTATCTGACAGTTTATTGACCTGGAACCATCCACCTTCTTGCGAGAATTTAAAAGTTCCATCTGTATAAATGGTTGTCAGAGTAGAAGTTCCGCCCTTGGCGAAGAATGTGAAATCAGACTTATCTACATTTAAGTATCTGCCAGCCTGCTCATAATTAAGTCTTGTATTGCCAGCTATATTCGTGACTACGTCAATATAAGCCTTACGAGCATTGACGGTAGCATTTTCACTAACAGTTACATTAAACTTACAATCTCCTGTGCCTTCAGTTTTATCCATCGAGAGCCACGAAGCATTGTTTTCTATAGTAGCTTTCCAATCTTCATTGGTAGCGATTTCCACTTCCGAGTTTCCTCCCTTAGAACCAAACTTCAATGCACTAGCATTTACATTCAAGTACTTGCTATCTTGATGCACTGCTACCTGATAAGTCTTGTCATACAAGCTAACATTCACATAACCCGTTCTTTCCTCGGTAGTATTATTCTCTTGCACTGTAATCTGAAGTTTGGATACTCCATCAGCAGTAACTGGTGTGATATCAAACCAAGGATAGTCTTCTTGCTTTACTGCATTCCAAGCACCATCAGAATTGATGTCTAACAAAGATGTACTTGACTTATCAGAGAAGTTTACGACTGTGGTCTCCACAGAGAAAGTTTTACCTGCTTGGCGAACCATCTTCTTTTCCTTAATATTATTTGCATCGGAAACAAAGGTCAGGTAACCACTGCGCTCAGACAAAGATGGGTTGTCTGCAATAGTCACAGTAATTTCCTTCTCACCAGAAGCCGATTTTGGAGAAACCTTAATCCACTCGGAATCAGAAGTTACCGTCCAGCCGGTATTACTCTTCACATTGAGTTTGCGACTCTCACCAGTAGATGGTATATCCAGCCAGTCTTCGCCAGCATCTATATAGATACCCTTTTGATGCACCACAAGTTTAAAAATCTGGCTTGTCCCAACCATAAAGTTTACATAGCCATCTCTTTGCGCTACACCCGTATTAGGTGTCACAGAAACTTCTACCTGTGAAGTTCCCGCACTGCCACTTGTCGGTGATACAGAAATCCAACTATCTGAAACATAAGTAGTCCATGATGCCTCAGAAGTAATTGCCAATTTATAAGTTGCAGCCGTATTGTCAAAATTCAACTGGCTAGATTCTGCACCCATCGTAGCCATGCTCTGATTGACCAAAACAGAAAAACTGCTATCATAACTAGCTCTAACACTTACATAACCATATCTAGAACTACCAGAAGTATTCTCATCAACACTGATAGAGACAGTTTTCTTGTCTGAAGATAAAGAAGCATGAATCCATGAACTTCCTCTGGTAACTTCTACAGTCGGAGTGCAATTACTCTCTATACTTATTTCTTGTGTACTACGACTACCCGTAAAAGACAACGTGGAATTATCTGAAACTAACTTTACGTATGGCGTTGCAGCATTCTGGCTTACGCTCACACCAGTTTTGTAGGTCCATTCAGGATCAGTAGATTGCAGATAAAAGACACTCGTTCTAGAACCATCTGCAGAAGGATTATCTGCCGCAGAGAAATTCACTGTCTGATCAGCATTTCCACTCATCACATCCACCGACAACCAATCTGGCATACCCACAAACTTCCAAGGAGTTTCCATAGACGTAACTTGTCCCTGCCCAACAGTACTGCCATAAGTAGTATTCGTACTGGCTGGGAAATTATATTGATATGGTGAAATCTTAAGATAATGCGCCTTGAGCGAAAAAGTATAGTTCCCTTCCGCTAAATTACCTTCTTCCTTGCAGCCGGTACAAGCCAATGCTGCCAGGAAGATTGCCATGCAATGTATAAACTTACTTGTTCTCATAATCAGAAGAATATATTTAAACCTAAAGAGCAATTGAAGCCATCGCCCCATCCCTTAATCTTTGTTGATATCTCAGCCAGTTTCTCATATAGTTTGCCCTTAGACAAAGCCATAGAATATTCTGGGCTCAATGTCAAACTAACATTTTGACAGAGCGCAAACTGGAACTTGATGTTTGCCAATCCACTGAGCACATAGGTAGTCTCTGAGCTATAACTATCACCTGAGGATATCTCAGAATATCCTGCACCAACTTGTGGCGTAATTCTCCATCGGTTATGCAGATTGATAGCATATCCCATCTTGCCGCCATAGCCCTGCTTCACTTTAAAGTCATACTGTGTAGGAGCACCAGCATCACTAACAGAAGCATTATCATCCGAAGGCATACTTGAAGCATAAACCGTCTCCTTATCAAAGCCTCCCTTATAGAATGCCTCGATATTAAATCCGTATATTTCTGCACCCATTGCTGCACCATAAGCCATAAAAGTACCAGCTTGCGCAAAGCCTTCCATATAGAAGTCGGAGTTGTGATAATATATTCTGCGCAACTTCTTGTAGAACTTCTTACCATCTACAATAAACTTCTCATCACCATCATAGCTATAATAGCCATTGTGTAAAATCTGTATATTATGCTTGCCCGACTTGAGCTCAAGGCTAACTGGTGTAGTACCTACTTTTTCTCTATCTACATACAATACAGATCCACTAGGATTTGACTCAAAGCTAACGTTGATAATTGGCTCCATTACGATGTCTCGCTTAAAGCTATCACCCTCGCCTGCCAAAGTCAAGTCAAATGTTTGTGTCTTATATCCCTTTTGGCGTACAATGACCTTATGTTCTCCTATCAACACTTTATCATTTCGATACTCTCTTGATGGAGAAGAAGCAGGATTATTATCAACAACAACCTGGGCTGGGACGCTAGTATTAATGATTATCGAGCCACAAATAGGAACGGGCGCGTCTAAGGTATAAGAACTGTTGACATCCTTTACCACCTTAATTTCTTGGAAAGTAGACGTATGATATTTCTTGCGACACTCTATCTTATGAGTACCAGCTCCCAAGCTATCCGTGTAAGCGCCTATAGCTTTTTTCACATCATCAATCCAGATTTCGGCATTCTTATCCACACATTCCAATGAGATTACGGCAAAATTTTTCACCATCATGGGCGATAACGTAGTTGTTACACTATCACTAATGATAAACTCTTGCTCATAATTTTCATAGAGAGGCTTCACTATCTTTAAGGTATGCGAACCACTATTAATAGAGAAAGGCTCACTTGTAATCAATCCCATGTTGTTTTCGAAATCAACATATAAACGAGCATTCCCCAAAGCCTTGAAATTTTCAAACTTCAACCATCCGAAAGCTTGCTTCAAATGAATCGTTCTCTCTTGTGGAGCATTAGGATTGTTGATAGTAATAGTATCTTCATGGTCATGGTATCGGTCAGCAGACACAATATAGCGATACCTACCAAAGGAGTATTCCTTTTCCAGCTTACCATCCTCCACATTCTCAATAGAGCCATTTATCTTAACCTTGGCTTTACTTGGAGTAATATGGAGTATCAACTTTTGAAACTTATTGTCATCAAAAGTCGCAGTAAAGACCTTATCGGTAGTTAATTTCATAACATAAGTCTTAGCCTTTTTGACCGTCATTGGAAATTCATAATTAATCTCTCCCAGCTCAGGATGCTTGATATCCAAGCGTTTCGAACCATGAGGCAAATATACCCACACTTCTGCTACTTTGCTCTCATCAGTTTTAAATACTCCTAAAGTACCATTCTCGAAGCTAAAACCTTTTTCTGTAGTTTTAATTTTTATCAGGGCACATTTATCGCCATTCTGATCTCTTTCCAAGGTACCTTCCGTATTGGCATCAAGATCTTTCTCATCCAGATAGAAGTCAGACACAGACATCTTGCTCTGCCCGTAAGAAACTAGGGGTAGTAATGTGATTATTAAGCAGAGGTAAATCCTCTTTAAAGCATTGTGTATTTGCATGTTATGCTATGCACATTTTGCAAACTGTTTCCCAGAAGTTAGCTGTTAGTAAATTGTAAGGGCGTGGGAACTATTGGACATTGCTTCTTCGAGGCTCCGGAAATAGCCCACCAACAAACAATGACACAATAGCCCACGCCACAGAAGATATTGTGTCTTTCGAAACGAAAGGATACAATACACCATAGCGTGAGCGTTATTGCCATCACCCTTGTTGGTTGAAATTTTCCGGATTTCGAAGAAGGGTAATATCTTTAACGCTCATTCTTATCAAATTGTGAGTTTTCATTGCAACAGGTCACAGCCCATCGCTCCAACTCATCTGCAAAGGTAGTAAAAATTCTCTTAACTTGTATAAATTCTCTTAACTTTTTTCTATTTTTCTTCATGTTTGGGCGCACAGTGCAGGTTGGAGCATATTATCAGCCTGCCAACATCCTTCTTTTTCCGCTATATTTCAATCTAAACACCCTAAGATTGTTTCCTTCTCAACGCATAGAAAAAAGAAAAGTTTTCGAAATTTGCTATCACTGCTATCACTTTTTGATAGTAATGAATGCTTAATGCATTGACATTTAACAACATAAGACTTTTAACAAGCGTGATAGATAACCCAAAAAATGGGGGTTATCTATCACGCTGCTATCACTTTGCTATCACTCCATTGGCGATTTTCCATTCTATCAACAAATCTGTCAAGTTTGTAAAATACTATCTAATAGGATGCCCACGCTCGGAGATCGAGGGCTACTAATGCCGTGTTTCTTCCTTCTGAATGCCGTATTAAGGAAATGAGTATGCTATAGGAACCAATCGAGTCATTGGTTCAAACCAAAAGTTTCTCACCAAGAAACTGCGAGTTTCACTGGGTGAAACTCTGAGTTTCAGGCTTGAAACCGTCGCCTAGTACGAGGTAGAAGATTCTGTAATAACTAGGTACTAATCTCTAAACAACGGGATAATAATATTAAATTATGCAAATCACATTATGCAATTTGCATAATTCAAAATAAATAATTATCTTTGCACACAGAAATAACAACAAATACAGCTATGCTAATAGGGAGAGAACAAGAACTAGAGAGTGTGATAGCAAAGTGATAGCAGCGTGATAGACAGCCCGCATTTTTAGGGCTATCTATCACTCCTACAAAAAGACATATATCACTAAATATCAACGTATTAAGCTTTCACTACAATCAAAAAGTGATAGCAGTGATAGCAAATTTCGCAAACTTTTCTTTTTCTATATGAAAAGGAGTGCTCAAATCTACCTCTTTACCACTCCCCTCACCACAAACCAGGCATGGACCAGGAGGGTGGTGAGCAAGCCATAATGATGGCGCATCACACGGAAGCGCTCCTTGAGCGACGCCTTATGATACTGGGTGGTCATGCCACCGTCCAAGAAATTGGTGATGACGGCATTCACATTGCGCAGCGGCAAATGCTGACGGGCTGACTCATGCATGATGCGAATACACCAGTCTACATCTGCCGAATAGCGATAATTCAAGTCGTAATGGATATGCTTGGCTATACCGGTGCGAGCATAGAAGGACTGATGGCACACCAACATGCCCCACATGAACGAACGCCAGGTGAGACGGGCAGGAGGCGACAGGCGACGATGGCGCAAGAAATGACCCTCCTCATTTACGATGTCGGTATCGCCATAGAGCACGCCCGGCAATACCTCGCCCTCTCCCACGCAACCTTCCACATACTCCAGCGTGTCCTCGGAAGGGAACACATCGCCGGCATTCATGAAGACCAGATAATCGCCCGTGGCTCGGTCGATGGCCTTGTTCATAGCATCATAAAGTCCCTTGTCGGGCTCCGACACCACAACTATCTCATGGGCATTCTCGCCCACAAGCGTCTTGTGCTGGTAAGCTCTCACCATGGCTAGCGTCTTGTCCTTGGAACCGCCGTCCATGATGATGTGCTCGATGTTGCAATAACTCTGTCGCTGAATGCTATCCAGGGTACGCTGCAACACTCTCTCGGCATTGAACGTACAGGTTACGATCGTAAACTTAATCATAATCAGCCCGATTTATTTGGTTTATAATTTGTAATTCTTGAAGGCCATAGCCTGATTGTACACTTCGATGTATCGGAGAGCCACCGCATGCTGCGAATAGTTATGAGATACCTTTTGCAGGCACGCCTGGCTGAGCAATTCCTTGTCTGCCTCCTCCAACACCCAGTGGATGCCCTGAGCCAAATCATTGGTATCGCGATAGTTAGCCACATATCCGTTCTTCTGATGGTCTATCATCTCTGGGATGCCGCCCACCTTGAAGCCGACGCTTGGCACTCCACATGCCATTGCCTCCATGATGGTGTTAGGCAGATTATCCTCCAGGGATGGCAGCACGAAGACATCTACCGAATTGTAGATATCCACGATGCGCTTCTCATCGCTCACATAGCCCAGCGAGTAAGATGGCAGGGTGAGCGTAACCTCCTCGGAATGACCGCCCAAGATGGCTATGGCGGTATTGTCCTTCACCGCAGGATATTGAGCCACCAACTTGTCAATAGCCTCCACAAAATACTTCATGCCCTTGCGCTCATCGGTTACCTTTTGTGACACAAAGAGGATGAGATGCTTATCGGCAGGAAGACCGGCACGCAGACGAGCCTCTGCCTTGTCCATCGGACAGAACACATGGGTATCTATCGGATTAGGGATATTGGTGACGCGCTGCCCCACGAAGAGCCCGCTACTCTTGGCTTGCTTCTCCAGCCATCGACTGCAACTCACAAAGGAGATGTTGCAGTGCTGATAAAGTTCCTTCTTTCTGCGGAACACCTGAGCCGAAAGATCGTTCTTGCCACCCTTGTGAGGCAGCAGCGGACAGTTGCCGCAACTGGAGCCATAGCGATTGCAGCCACGGGCATAATGACAGATGCCGGTGGCTGGCCAGAGATCATGCATGGTCCACACCACAGGCTTGCCGCTCTTCAGTATCTTGCGGATACCCTTGAGCGAGAGCATACCCTGATTGATCCAAGAGAGATGGATGACGTCAGCCTCTTGAAACTCCCTCAGCTTGGTGATGTCGGAACCAGCGGCAGCCATATCTATCTCCCACAAATGCAGGTTGGAGAAATGGAGATGCCAGAAGGCGCACCAGCGCTCCCAGAGAAAATTCCATTGCAACTTGAGTGAGCGAGGCAAGCCAACCACGGTGATGTCCTCGGTTTCCTTGTCGCGCACCAGCATCTTAGCCTTAACACCATTATTGTTAAGGGCATCCATCAGGCGATTGGCAGCCACAGCCGCTCCACCCGTCTTCTCGCTTGTATTAACTATGAGTACTCTCATGACAAATCTTTCTTTATTTGATTGCAAAGTTAACGAAAAAATATGTTTATACAAAACAAATGCGTAGCTTTTTGCAGATTTAGGACAAAAAAATATGTCACAACTCTCAGCGAGCTGTGACATACACTATGTTTAACTAAAAAATTTCTTAACCAAAGGTAACCTCACGGCCTCCTTAGTTATCTGTTAAACAATCTACCTTAAAACCTAATAACTAAAAACCTAAATCTATTACTACTAACCTAAACAATCTATTAACCTTTTGACAGTGCAAAGGTACGACTATTTCTTGATTCCACCAAATGAATCGCAAGAAAAGTGCAAATTCTTTGTCATTTTTAACACTTTTCTATTAATACAGTAGCATAAGCGGAGATTCCCTCCATTCTGCCGGTGAAACCAAGTTTCTCCGTGGTAGTAGCCTTGATGGAGATTTGGTCCTCGTCCACTCCCATCACCTGAGCCAAACAAGCCTTCATGGCTGGCACATGGGGATTGAGCTTAGGACGCTCGGCACAGATGGTGGCATCGATATTGCCCAAGGTATAGCCCTTGGTGGCTATCAGCTGCATCGTCTTCTTGAGCAATATCTTGGAGTCCACATTGAGTGTCTCTGCCGCTGTATCGGGAAAGTGATAACCGATGTCGCGCATATTGGCGGCACCCAGCAGGGCATCGCAGATGGCATGTATCAGCACATCGGCATCGCTATGTCCCAGCAGTCCCAACTCGTAATCTATCTTGATTCCTCCTAGCCATAAGTCGCGATTCTCCACCAACTTATGGACATCATATCCAAATCCTACTCGAATGTTCATATTATCTCTTTTTTAATAAGTCCTTGATACCATCCATATCGAATGACAGGGTGAAACGGAGCGTCTGATCCAGTGGATTGCTCTTTGCCGTAGCCACCACATAGGCAGCATCGAGCGAGAACACATTCATCTTGAAGCCAGCTCCCACGGTGAAGTACTTTCTGTTACCCTTGCTCTGACTCTCATGGTGATAGCCGGCTCTGAGGGCAAACTTGTCATTATATACATACTCAGCACCCAAGCCATAGTTGATTTCCTCCAGCTCCTCCTTGAATCCACCAGGGGCATCGCTGAAGCTCTTGAAGATACCGCTGATAGCCGACACGTCATCATACTCTCTGTGTACTCGGTCCTCATACTCCGAGTTGTCCTCGCCCTCCATCTGCTTAGGCACCGTAGGTACCAGATACTTGTTGGCATCGGCAGCCAGCGTGATGCGATTATACTCATCGATAGGTATCATCAGCGAAGCACCCAAGCGCATATTGGCTGGCAGGAACTCGCCATACTCCTTGCCGCTAAAGGTAATCTTGCTACCTATGTTGGAGATGTTGAGACCCACACCCAGCTGGCACTCACGCTGCCCGATATTGATGTAGTTCTGATAGTATGCGGCTATGTCGGCAGCAAAGGCAGAAGCTGGCGAATTGTCCTCGGTATAGTCGAAGCGCATATCCGAATAAATCCAACGGATAGCGGCGGCAAGCGAGAACTTCTCACTCAGCATCAAGGAGTAAGCTACATCTACAGACATCTCGTAAGGATTGATAGTCATCGCATTGGCATTGACATCAGGGTCGCTCGTAAACACCTCACCCATATTGAAGTAACGGAGCGAAGCTGACACGGCGCTATAATCGCCAATGCGATAATAACCAGCCAGATAAGCCAGGTTCATATCATTGACCAATGAGCGCAACCATGGCGTAAAGTTGAGCGCCACTCCGGCTCGGGAGATATTGAAGGGATACTTGGCAGGATTCCAATACTGCGAGTTGACATCAGGATCGGTGGCTGCACCCACATCTCCCAAACCGCCACCACGGGCATCCGGAGCGATGGTTTGCGAGATCACAGCATAGTTGACAGGGTTAAACAGGCTCTCCTTGCTATCGCCCTGACTGTCTTGCGCAGAAGCCTGCCATGACAGTAGCGAGAGGCATCCCGCCATCAGTATCTTCATTGTCTTGTTCATATCTATTATCTTATATATGTATTATACCTTATTGATTATCTTAACACGATGAGTTTCTTGGTCTTGGAGGCATAGCTGCTGCCATCTGTCGACACCTTGACTCGATAGAGATACACACCCGTACCGAGCGGTCTGCCTCCATCTATCGTCAGGTCCCATGGGATGGTATAGGTGCTGGATGCCGATACGCCATTCTCGGCATATCGCCACAGCTGCCTGCCCAAGGTATCGAAGAGTTCGACGACCACATTCATATCCGTCTCGGTTCTATCGTGCGAGATGATAAACGTGGTGGATGTCTTAGCCGGATTCTCCGTTACGCCCACATCAAAGATCGTAGGGCTCAAGCCTTTCACCACATTGAAGTGGAGTTTTACCACCGAACTATTGTTCTGGATGTCCCAGGCACGGAAGGTAAGCTGATGCTTGCCCGGTTCCAGCTCAGGGATACTATAATAGGTGGAGCCACTGGTATAGGAGCCGAAATCATAGCTGAAGTTATCGTTCAGCACGTAGGTCTTAGCCACATCTCCATCTATGACGAGCTGCAAGTCGTGACCGATGCCACTGCCTGCCGCATTGATGCCATCCTTATCGGAAAGCTGCGCCACAAAGAATGGCGTACTGTTCACATTGCCACCATCCTGGAAAGCGGTAGAGTTGAGATAGCAGTAGATGGATGGTCCGATGGAGTCATTCTGCATCTCACTGCTGCCGCCTACCTTGAAGCGATCACACGAACCATTCGCCCTCAACGTCTTGTCGGTGCTCACGGCATAGAGATTGACCAATCCCGTGGCATCGGAATAGTTGATGTCCTTAGGCACGGCGAAAGAGAAGGCAAACTTGCCATTTCTCACACTGTCAGAGCCATTATAGAGCATCTTCTGTCGGTCATAATATGTAAATGGCGCATCAGGGGCATCCTGTGAGCCTCGCTCATTCAGTTTGCAGGTTATCAACTCCAGGTTGTCGCGCACCGTGGCTGTTACCACCCCCCTGAAGTCAGGCTGTTGCTGGATATGTCCGGCGATGCGAGCGATGGAGCCAGCCTTCAGTACAGCCATGGTATCGGTGCGCTCGGTAGAGATGCCATTGATGGAGTCTACCACCACCTGATAGGTAGGCTGATTCAGAGCCAGGGCTGGGTCGCCGAGCAGCGAATACTGCAAGTGATTCTCCGAGACGTCGGTCTCTTGGCTGGAGATACCGCCCGTCATCACATCGTTCTGAGCCAATCGGTGAGCTTCGCCGATGGTGATAGGCTTGCCGCCCTTCTGGCTGAGTACACGGCGCAGGAAGGCTCGGTTGATAAACTTATTCTTCTCGGCAAACACGGTGCGACTGGTGCCATAGAATGCCACGGCTCCCCCCTTCTCATTGAGCAGGGCTGTCTCGCCGATGGTTGGCTCCGTACCGTCAAACGGCATAATATCACAAGAAGCAGTTACCCACATCGGGAGATTGGTATTGCGAAATGCCTCAAAGTCTGTGAGGCGCAGCACGTTCTCATGAGACATCTGATTGGCACTGCCATGACCAGCATAGTCCATGATCAGGGCACCATTAGCCTGCTGTTGCTTCACTATCTTCTCCACCTCGGGATAAGTATTGCCCGTAGAGGAAGTTTGGCGTGTATAGGCATCCCACATCACCTTCTTTACCAGATAGTTAGGATAATGGCTTGCCACATCGTCTGCCACATCATTGGCATCGGTCATGTGCAGGTTATTATTGCCATCATCACCCATAAAAATCAGGGTGTTCTGCCATGCTCCGGCATTGGCATTGGTGGCATAATTGATGGTTTTGTCTACCAGAATCTTGGCTTCTGCCGCTGTGGTGACGGGGAATCTGCCCACCGCCACATCTTGCAGTTCACGCTCCGGATGGCTGCCTGCCCCCTCACCCAAGATGCCCATCCAGCTATCACTCACATAGCAATAGATGGCACTGAAGGAGTTTTCGCTCTCATAGCAGAGCAGGTAATCGTCTGGATTCAGGTTTCTGCAATCCTGAGTCAGCATCCTGTTGTCCCATACGCAGTCGCCGAAGAGCAGGAGATACTTAGGCATATCTGCCTCCGTAGCCGCCTTGTCGGTCAGCATACGGAGATAGCGGCGATAGGCGTTGGCATCGGGCGTGCCACTGGAGAACTCATTGTATAGTTCATCGGCAGGCACGATGGTTACTCGCAGTCCATCTCGGGTCTCATGAAATTCCTTGAGTCTTTGGGCTTGTTTTAGTAGTTTTTGTGATGCCGGAATGATGATGACCATGTCAGCAGCACCATCGGCATGATGGTCTTGATTGGTGATGCCATACACATACTGTGCCGCAGGCATTTGGGAGCCCCACTCCTTGAGCGGGATAGGCTGATACCAAGTCATGCTCATATAGTCCAGTCGCACCGGACTGCCCGAAACAGGCTGAATGGTGATGGTATCTCGCTCCGAGAGATCGCCCACGAAGAATGTGCTCGAGCCATCCAATCCCTTGGCATAGGAAGAATTGACCACATTTTTCATCGAGAGTGTGATGGTACCTAGTTCCCTGGCGCCCTTGGATACTTGCACGGCGCAGTCACCACTAGAGCTCAGGGCTACCGTGAGGTTGCCACGGCTATCCCCTGTATGATTGGTGATAACTACTTGCTGCTTCTGCCCCACGTTCAATAGCGTAGGATCATAGAGATTCCGTCCGCCATGATACCAGCTGTAGCCATCCACCTCATAGAGCGAATGATAGTCAGTAGGCATCGGGTAATAGAAGCCAACAAACTGGGTGGAGTCCCACACCTCTGGCTCCTCGTCGGTCTGGGTGATGAAGTAATATCCGTAGTCGGAATAAGGATTGCGGGTACGATGAGCCGAATTGGTATCGCTCCAACTCACTGGTCCCAAGGCATAGAAGTAATGCTTGCCATCCACCACGCACTGAGGCACTTCATGCAAGTCATCATAATTGCGCAGGTCGCTACTATAGAGGGCATCGTTTTGCAGATTACCTCCATAGCCATATATCTTCACCTTATTAATGTTGGAGAATCCAGCCTGTCGCACCACCTGCTCAGTGAGCTGATGAATGCCCGTCTCGCTCACCCTAATCTTAGCCCACTTGCCACTGGCAAGCACGGAATGGGCGGCATAGATGGAGGCATCGGCAGTTCTCGACATCGACATATCCAGTCGAGCCTTGCGCTGACTGCGACTCAGGGCATGCGCCTTGACATCGAGCATGAAGCTCACCAATATCTGATAGCGATTGTTGCGGAATACCAAAGGCGAGAAACTCACCCTGAGCATTGCCTGCTTACGGCAAGTTACCACCTCCTGGCTGATGCTCACCTGTTGGGGCAGGGCTGCCCCCGAGAGGCGATTGTAGTTGGCGATGTCGGCAGGAGTCATATCCACATACTCCGGATATTTCACTTCCACCGTATAGAGGGAGTCTTGATATGCCCCCTGCAAAGGATAGGAGCACACAAACTGAGGCAACACAGAGTCTACCCTGACCTCAGGAGAAGTCAGGTTGTAGAATCTTTGTGCCTCCATCGGGATGGCTAGCATCAAGAGCCATACCAAAAGAAAAAAGTGCTTACCAGCCTTTGTCATTCTAATCAATATTTTATTTACAGTTAAAGTCGAGCACCTTGCGGTCTTCCAGATAACCCTCCAAGTGGTCGTCTATCTTTACAGGACCGCAGCCTGTAGGGCAACCTGTATAGAGGAGATCGCCCGTCTTCAGCGTAAAGTACTGGCTGATATAGGAGATAATCTCGTCTACCTTGTAGAGCATGTCGCTGGAGCAGCCCTCCTGCACGGTCTCGCCATTGATGTCGAGGTGAAAGTGGATGGCCTGGATGTCTCTGAACTTTTGGATGTCAACCCATTCGCCGATGGCAGCCGAACCATCAAATCCCTTGGCTAGCTCCCAAGGCTGTCCTTTCTCCCTGAGCTGCTTCTGCATCTCACGAGCCGTGAAGTCGATGCCCACGGTCACTGCGTCGTAGTAGCGATGGGCAAAACGCTGAGGAATGGTCTTGCCCAGCTTGCTGATGCGTACCACCAACTCGGTTTCATACTCGATGCGTCCCAGATGATCTGGGATGAAGAAAGGCTTGCCATTGTTGAGCAAGGCAGAGTCTGCCTTGGTAAAGATGACAGGACGCTCTGGTTTAGATAACGTACCATGTAGCGATTTATTGTGTTCGGTATAGTTCATACCGATTGCAAATATCTTCATAATCCTATTTTCATTAGAAAAAGAAAAGGGAGTTAGGATAAAGGCTAAGCCTTGTCTCCATAACTCCCGGATATTCTAATTTAACTATAAGTCAAATTAACGATTTTTGCTTCTAGAGCCATTCCCTAGGGGAATTACTCAGCAGCAAGAGTGAAGCGCTTGTAAGCAGTGATCTTGAGATCCTTGCTCTGAGCAGCGAGGTACTGAGCAACAGTCTGCTTGTCACCATCACCGAACTGGAACTCCTGGTCAACGAGGCAGTTCTCCTTGAAGAACTTAGCCAAACGACCATTAGCGATGTTCTGGATCATAGTTGGGTTCAAAGAAGCAGCCTTCTCCTCACCTACAGTCTTCTTGATGTTGCGAGCCTCTTCAGCCTGCTCAGGTGTCAACCAACCCTTCTTAGTGTTGCTCTCGATGTGATCCTCAGAGTCAACGTGAGCTGGGTTGATGCCAGCCTTCTTGAGAGCTGCGTTAACAGCCTTCTCTACGAGCTCTTCCTTGGTCTTAGCAACTGCTACCTCAAGCTCCTTCTGCTTAGTCTCCTCAGAAACAGAAGACTCATCAAGAGCTACAGGGCGCATAGCAGCTACCTGCATTGCTACCTTATGACCAGCATCCTCGTTGTTCTCGTTGAGCTGAACCATAGTACACAATGTGTGCTTGCCCATGTGGTCATAAACAGAGATGTTCTCACCCTCGAGGAAGTTGTAGCCATCGAGCTCCATCTTCTCACCAGTGATACCAGAGCGATGCTTAACAGCAGTCTCTGCATCATCACCAGAAGCAAGAACCAACTTCTTAACGTCGTCAAGGCTCTGAGCCTTAGCAGCGATAGCAGCGTCAAGGATTTCAGCAGTCATATCGATGAATTCCTTACCAGCAGCAACGAAGTCTGTTTCACACTTAACGGCAACCATTGCAGCGAAGCCATCAACACTCTTAACGAGTACGCAACCGTTAGAAGTCTCACGGTCAGAACGCTTTGCAGCGATAGCGAGACCACGCTCACGAACGAGCTCGATTGCCTTTTCGATATCACCATCAGCCTCAGTCAATGCCTTCTTGCAGTCTGCAAGACCAGCACCAGTCATCTTACGAAGCTTCTGGATGTCAGCTATTGTAACAGCCATAATCTTAAAATATTTTATTTAAATTGTTAAACCAAAATTACTCAGCGTCCTTGCGAGCAGCCTTCTTCTTAGGCTGATCCTTCTGCTCAGCAGCAGCCTTGTCGTCAGCCTTCTCAGCCTTACGCTCAGAAAGACCCTCAGCGATAGCACCGCAAACAGCAGAGAGGATGACCTCTACAGAGTCCTTAGCGTCATCGTTAGCAGGGATGATGTAGTCGATATTCTTAGGATCAGAATTTGTATCTACGATACCGAATACAGGGATACCCAGACGGTTAGCCTCCTTAACAGCGATGTGCTCCTTCATTACGTCGATAACGAAGAGTGCGCTAGGAAGACGAGTCAAGTCAGCGATAGAACCAAGGTTCTTCTCCAACTTAGCACGCTGGCGGCTTACCTGAAGCAACTCGCGCTTAGAGAGGTTAGAGAATGTACCATCGTTCATCAACTTATCGATGTTTGCCATTTTCTTCACTGCCTTACGGATTGTAGGGAAGTTAGTGAGCATACCACCTGGCCAACGCTCAATAACGTAAGGCATATTAACTGAAGCTGCCTTCTCGGCAACTACGTCCTTAGCTTGTTTTTTAGTAGCGACAAACAGGATCTTCTTACCTGACTTGGCGATTTCCTTGAGTGCCTCAGCAGCCTCATCGATCTTAGCGACTGTCTTGTTGAGGTCGATAATATGAATACCGTTACGCTCCATGAAGATGTAAGGAGCCATTGCTGGATTCCACTTGCGACGGAGGTGTCCGAAGTGGCAACCTGCCTGAAGTAACTGGTCAAAATTTGTTCTTGACATTTCTTTTCTTGTTTAATTGTTGTTTACTTTCTTTTTAATCTTGTTAGATCAGTCGATGAGTAGTCCCCGATTATTGGAATCTCACCGATTTAGATACTAAACTTAGTTCAGCTATATATAACCTATATATATAATAATGTATAGATTAACGCTTGCTGAACTGGAAGCGACGACGAGCCTTTGGCTGACCTGGCTTCTTACGCTCTACAGCACGTGAGTCACGTGTCATGAAGCCTGCATCCTTCAATGCCTTCTTATCCTCAGCGTCGATCTTAACGAGAGCGCGAGCGATAGCGAGGCGGAGAGCCTGGCTCTGACCGGTGAAGCCACCACCGTCGAGGTTTGCCTTAATGTCATACTTACCCTCAGCCTCGAGCAACTGCAATGGCTGCTTTACTACATAGCGAAGGATTGCTGATGGGAAATATGTCTCAATATCTTTCTTGTTGATTGTGATCTTACCTGTACCCTCTGTGAGGTATACACGAGCTACAGCGCTCTTACGGCGACCAATTGCATTAATTACTTCCATTCTACCTTAATTATTTATACTGGTTAATATCAATTGCCTTTGGCTTCTGAGCCTCATGCTTGTGCTCTGTGCCATCGTAAATGAAGAGGTTGTCCATCAAAGAACGACCGAGAGGGCCCTTTGGCAACATACCCTTGATAGCGTGACGAAGGATCTTGTCCATACCGTCTGGGCGCTTGCGCAACTCTGCTGGAGTGTTAAAACGCTGACCACCAGGATAACCAGTGTAACGTGTGTAAACCTTATCAGTCTCCTTCTTACCAGAGAAAACCACCTTAGCGGCATTGATAATGATTACGTTGTCACCACAATCTACGTGTGGAGTGAAAGTTGGCTTGTACTTTCCGCGGAGCAACTTAGCAACCTTAGAGCAGAGACGACCAACAACCTGATCGGTAGCGTCGATAACGACCCACTCCTTCTTAGCTGTTTCCTTGTTTACGGAAATAGTCTTGTAACTTAATGTGTCCATTTTAAAATTTTAATTTACTACTAAAAAACGTTTTAATCTTTTTTACTCACTATTTAGATAGGTGATTCACTAACCACATACCCCGGCCACAGGACATGCTATTAACACACCATATCTTGGGGACTCTAAGTGTATCCCCGAAATAATCGGACTGCAAAATTACACATTTTTATTTGATTATGTGTAACTTGCAGTCCGACGAACTAATATTTTACGAATATTTAACTTAATTTACAGTTTCAAGTGCCAAACCTACTAGGAAGCACTACTGTTTCCTTATCGAATGAAGAGAAGCTCACGATACTTTGGCAAAGTCCAAAGCTCATCGGCTACGAGAAGTTCGAGCTTGTCTATCTGATAACGGATTTCCTCCATCTTTGGAGCTACCGTGTCATGATAAGCTACTGCCTTCTCGCGCTCGCTCTCTATCTTGTTGGCTACCTTGCGGGCATCTACCAATGCCTCTACGCCACGCTCTATTGCCTCGGTGCGCTCGGCTATCTCACGGATAATCTTCACGTTGCGGGCGGTCAGTTTCTTGCCTTCCTCGCCACCGAAGATGTGAATCATACCCTCTACGTTCTTTGCCAGACGGCTCTGATAGTGGGTTGCCACTGGGATGATGTGGTTCATGCTCAGGTCGCCCATCACACGAGCCTCAATCTGAATCTTCTTGGTATAAGTCTCCCACTTCACCTCGTTACGCGCCTTCAACTCGCTCTCGCTCATCACGTTGGTCTTGGCAAACATCTCGATGCTCTCCTTGTCCAGATAACGGTCGAAGACCACTGGGCAGGATGCCTCGCAATCCAAGCCACGTTTCTGGGCCTCTTCCTTCCACTCATCAGAATAGCCATTGCCATCGAAGCGGATAGGCTTGCAAGTTTTAATGTCCTCACGAACCACATCGATGATAGCCGATGTCTGGTCCTCGCCCTTGGCAATCAAGGCATCTACACGAGTCTTGAAGTCTTCGAGAGCCTCAGCTACGGCAGCATTCAATACGATGAGAGAAGATGCACAGTTGGCCTCTGAACCTACGGCACGGAACTCGAAACGGTTGCCGGTGAAGGCGAATGGAGAGGTACGATTTCGGTCGGTGTTATCTATCATCAGCTCAGGAATCTCAGGGATATCCAGCTCCATACCCTTCTTGCCAGCCAGAGCAAAGAGTTCTTCCTTATCTGCCTTCTCGATATGGTCGAGCAGGTCGGTGAGCTGCTTGCCCAGGAATGAAGAGATGATGGCTGGAGGCGCCTCGTTGGCTCCGAGTCGGTGCGCATTGGTAGCACTCATGATAGATGCCTTCAGCAGTCCGTTGTGCTTGTAAACACCCATCAAGGTCTCTACGATGAAAACTACGAAGCGAAGGTTATCCTCAGGTGTCTTGCCTGCAGCATGGAGCAATACACCAGTATCGGTGCAAAGGCTCCAGTTGTTGTGCTTGCCCGAACCATTCACACCGGCAAATGGTTTTTCGTGAAGCAAGACACGGAAACTATGCTTATGAGCCACACGCTTCATCAGGCTCATCAAGAGCATGTTATGATCTACGGCAAGGTTGCATTCCTCATAGATTGGAGCCAGCTCAAACTGGTTAGGAGCCACCTCGTTATGGCGGGTCTTGCAAGGAATACCAAGCTCCAAGGCCTGAATTTCAAGGTCCTTCATAAATGCCTGCACACGCTCAGGGATGGTACCGAAGTAGTGGTCGTCCATCTGCTGGTTCTTGGCAGAGTCATGTCCCATCAGGGTTCTGCCGGTAAGCATCAGGTCAGGACGAGCAGAGTAAAGGCTCTCATCCACGAGAAAGTATTCCTGCTCCCAGCCCAGGTTGGTCTGCACCTTCTTCACATTAGGATAGAAGTAGTGGCACACATCGGTAGCTGCCTCGCTCAGCGTATGGAGCGAACGGAGCAGAGGAGCCTTGTAATCCAAAGCTTCTCCCGTGTAAGAGATAAAGATGGTAGGGATGCAAAGGGTATCGTCGATGATGAACACAGGCGATGTAGGATCCCATGCAGAATAGCCAC